>NZ_JBXAOA010000008.1:0-181077 GCF_058802325.1 Pseudomonas sp. GW822-FHT02E03
CCCCCCCCCCCCCCCCCCCCCCCCCCCCCCCCCCCCCCCCCCCCCCCCCCCCCCCCCCCCCCCCGCTCCCACAAGGTATTGTGGCGTTTGGGAGGGTTCGGTTGCCATGGGCTGATATCAGGCTGGCGAATGATGACAGACACGCCGCGCGCGCCTGACTAGATTGCAGTTTCCGGGGGCAGCGACGCCTTCATAACAATAAAGAGACGGACCCATGCAGAACTCGACCCAAGCGGCGAATGCCTGGCGCATTCTGTTCCTGCTGTTCCTGGCCAATCTGTTCAACTTCTTCGACCGCACCATCCCGGCGATCATCATCGAGCCGATCCGCATGGAATGGCATCTCAGCGACTTTCAACTGGGGATCATCGGCACCGCTTTCACCATCGTTTACGCCATTGCCGGCCTGCCCCTTGGGCGATTGGCCGATACCGGTTCGCGCAGCAAGTTAATGGGCTGGGGCCTGGCAGCATGGAGCGGGCTGACTGCGGTCAACGGGCTGGTGGGCAGTTTCTGGAGTTTCCTGATCGTGCGCATGGGCATCGGCATCGGTGAGGCCAGTTACGCGCCGGCTGCCAACTCGCTGATCGGCGATTTGTTCCCGGCTCATCGTCGAGCTCGGGCCATGGGTATTTTCATGCTTGGCCTGCCGCTGGGGTTACTGCTGGCGTTTTTCACCATCGGCTGGATGGTCAAGGCGTTCGACAGCTGGCGCGCGCCGTTCTTTATCGCGGCAGTGCCGGGGCTGGTCCTGGCGGTGTTCATGTTCTTCATCAAAGAGCCAAAACGCGGCGCGGCGGAAAGCGTGCAAGTGTCTCAGGAACGCGTGGACCGGCCGATCCGTCGAGTGCTGGCGGTGCCGACTTTCCTGTGGCTGGTGATGGCGGGGCTGTGTTTCAACTTCGCGACTTATGCCTGCAACTCGTTTCTGGTGCCGATGCTGCAGCGATATTTCCTGATGCCATTGCAGGAGGCAGCGGTGGCGACCGGGGTGATCGTCGGGGTGACCGGGCTGTTCGGCCTGACGCTCGGCGGCTGGATCGCCGACAAGATTCACCAACGCGTGGCCAATGGGCGGCTGCTGTTCGCGGCGTTCAGCCTGATCATTTCGACCGTGTGTACCGCTTGGGCGTTGCACGCCGGACGCATCGAGATCGGGGTGTTTGTCGCGGTGTTCAGCCTGGGTTGGTTGTTTGCCTACAACTTCTATACCTGCGTGTACACGGCGATCCAGGACGTGGTCGAACCGCGTTTGCGGGCCACGGCGATGGCGTTGTTCTTTGCCGGTCTGTATTTGCTGGGCGGCGGATTGGGGCCGGTGGTGGTCGGCGGATTGTCGGATCACTTTGCGCACACGGCCATGTTGTCGGCCGGCGCCGAGCAGATGACTGAAGCGTTCAAGGCGGTCGGCCTGCATGACGCGATGTACCTAATCCCGGTGGCGCTGTTCTTTACCATGGTGTTTCTGTTTTTGGCATCGCGGTGTTTTGTAAGGGATGCCAAGCGGATGAAAGAGGGGTTGGTGGCGGTGGTTGAGCCTGCGGGTTCTGCGGTGACTGCCTGATCGCCATCGCGGGCAAGCCCGCTCCCACAGGGATTTATGTCGTCCACATAACCTGTGGGAGCGGGCTTGCCCGCGATGAGGCCCTCAAAAACACCACAACAATCAAGCAGACAAAAAAAGGCCCGCATCACTGCGGGCCTTCTTTTTAGTGGTGGAGCAGAAGTGGTTTAACCCGCCACCAACACCCGAATCGCTTCCAGTCGCAGCGCCGCCTTGTCGAGCATGGCCAGGCCTTGCTCACGTTGCTTGCGCAGGGCAACCAGTTCGCTGTCGCGCACGGTCGGGTTGACCGCTTGCAACGCGGTCAGGCGCGCCAGTTCTTCTTCGGTATCCGCCGCCAGGCGACGTTGCGCCTCGGCCACGCGCTCGGCGTGACGCGGGGTGATTTTCTCTTCGCCGGCGTTGATCCGTGGCGTCAGCTGGTCGCGCTGGGCCTGGATGAACTTGTTGGCGCTGGCGCGGGGTACGCTTTCCAGTTGGTCGTTCAGGGTTTCGAACGACACCCGGGTCGACAGGTCGTTGCCATTGGCATCGAGCAGGCAGCGCAGGGCGGCCGGCGGCAGGTAACGGCCCAGCTGCAGCGAGCGCGGAGCAACGACTTCGCTGACGTAGAGCAGTTCCAGCAACACGGTGCCCGGTTTCAGCGCCTTGTTCTTGATCAGCGCCACGGCGGTGTTGCCCATCGAGCCGGACAGGACCAGGTCCATGCCGCCCTGAACCATCGGGTGTTCCCAGGTGATGAATTGCATGTCTTCGCGAGACAGTGCCTGGTTGCGGTCGTAGGTGATGGTCACGCCTTCGTCGTCGCCCAACGGGAAGCTCGCGTCGAGCATTTTTTCGCTTGGCTTGAGGATCAGCGCGTTTTCCGAATGGTCTTCGCTGTCGATGCCGAAGGCGTCGAACAGGGTTTCCATGTAGATCGGCAGGGCGAACTGATCGTCTTGTTCGAGGATGTCCTCGACCAGCGCATCACCTTCGCCAGCACCGCCGGAATTGAGTTCCAGCAAACGGTCGCGACCTGTGTGCAGTTCGGCTTCCAGACGCTCGCGCTCGGTGCGGGCTTCGTCGATCAGCGCCTGCCACTCGCTATCGTCGGCGTTTTCCAGCAGCGGCAGCAGGCGCGGGCCGAACTGATGCTGCAAGGCGTTGCCGGTCGGGCAGGTGTTGAGGAACGCGTTCAGCGCTTCGTGATACCACTGGTACAGCCGCTCTTGCGGGCTGGTTTCCAGGTACGGCACGTGCAGCTCGATGATGTGCTTCTGACCGATCCGGTCGAGACGACCGATACGCTGCTCCAGCAGGTCCGGGTGCGACGGCAGGTCGAACAGCACCAGATGGTGCGAGAACTGGAAGTTGCGACCTTCACTGCCGATTTCCGAGCAGATCAGCACCTGAGCACCAAATTCTTCGTCGGCGAAGTAGGCGGCGGCGCGGTCGCGCTCGAGGATGTTCATGCCTTCGTGGAAGACCGTGGCCGGAATACCGGAACGCACGCGCAGGGCGTCTTCCAGGTCCATGGCGGTTTCGGCGTGGGCGCAGATCACCAGCACTTTGGTGCGCTTGAGCATTTTCAGGGTGTCGATCAGCCACTCGACACGCGGGTCGAATTTCCACCAGCGCTCTTCTTCGTTGGCGTCCGGCTGGGCCTGGAAGCTGACTTCCGGGTACAGCTCGGCGTGATCGCCCAATGGCAGTTCGAGGTATTCAGCCGGGCACGGCAGCGGGTACGGGTGCAGTTTGCGCTCCGGGAAACCCTGCACGGCGGCGCGGGTGTTACGGAACAGCACGCGGCCGGTGCCATGTCGGTCCAGCAGTTCGCGGACCAGACGGGCGCTGGCTTCGGTGTCGCCATCATTGACGGCAGTCAGCAGGGCTTCGCCTTCGTTGCCGAGGAAACCGTGAATGGTCTTGTGCGCTTCAGGCGACAGACGCCCTTTGTCCAGCAGCTCCTGAACGGCTTCGGCCACCGGGCGATAGTTTTCGCTCTCGGCGCGGAAGGCGTGCAGGTCATGGAAACGGTTCGGGTCGAGCAGGCGCAGACGCGCGAAGTGACTGTCCTGACCCAGTTGTTCCGGAGTCGCGGTCAGCAGCAAGACGCCGGGAATGACTTCGGCGAGTTGCTCCACCAGCGAATACTGAGGGCTGACCTGATCTTCGTGCCACACCAGGTGGTGCGCTTCGTCGACCACCAGCAAATCCCAGCCGGCCGCGAACAGCGCGTCCTGGGCTTTCTCGTCATCCACCAGCCATTCGAGTGCAACCAGTGCGAGCTGGGTGTCTTCGAACGGGTTGGCGGCATCGCTTTCGATAAAGCGTTCTTCGTCGAACAGCGCGACTTGCAGGTTGAAGCGGCGGCGCATCTCCACCAGCCATTGGTGCTGGAGGTTTTCCGGCACCAGGATCAATACGCGACTGGCGCGGCCCGAAAGCAGTTGGCGATGGATTACCAGACCGGCTTCGATGGTCTTGCCCAGGCCCACTTCGTCTGCCAGCAGAACCCGCGGCGCGATGCGGTCTGCGACTTCACGGGCAATGTGCAACTGGTGCGCGATCGGTTGCGCACGCACGCCGCCCAAACCCCAAAGGGAGGATTGCAACTGGCGGCTGGTGTGTTCCAGGGTGTGATAACGCAGGGAGAACCAGGCCAGCGGATCGATCTGGCCGGCGAACAGGCGGTCGCTGGCCAGACGGAATTGAATGAAGTTCGACAGTTGGGTTTCCGGCAGGGTGACCACTTCGTTCTGCGCGTTGAGGCCGTGGTAGACCAGCAGGCCATCGACATCGTCGACTTCCTGGACGGTCAGTTTCCAGCCTTCGAAGTGAGTGATGCTGTCACCCGGCGAAAACCGCACGCGGGTGAGGGGCGCATTCCTTAGCGCGTACTGGCGAGTGTCGCCAGTGGCCGGATAGAGCACGGTCAACAAGCGGCCGTCCTGTGCCAGAACGGTGCCCAAACCCAGCTCGGCTTCGCTGTCACTGATCCAGCGTTGCCCCGGTTGATACTGCTGCGCCATGCTGCCTGACTCCCACCTTGAAAAAGCGGGCTATCTTAACGGAATGAGCCTTCAGGACCAAAGGATTACATGCGCGCACCGATGGAGGATGCGAACTTTTCAGGCGCTGAAGATCAAAAGATCGCAGGCTGCGCCAGCTCCTACGGTGCCAGGGGGGGCACAAGTTTGCGACCGATGGCTCAAGTCGTCACCCCCGCAGCCGACAGCCTGCTGACAGGAGACTAATTAATATGTTGCCACCGATGCTCCCCTTGAGCGCCGTACCAATCACTTCACAGCAGGATCCGATTCGCCAGCGCCCGGATATTGCGCCCGTGGTGCCGGTGCAGGAAAGCTCCAACGAAAGCACCATCGACCTGCAAAAACGCGATCCGGAAGAGGCGGGCCTGCAACTGCGCGAGGAACAGCGTCGGCAACAGGAGCGCGAGCGCCGTCGTCGTGAGGCCGATGAGGATCCTGAAGAGCACCTGGCGATTCCCGGTAATGAGCTCAATGCCGACAACACCGTACCGGTGGTGCCGTTGATGGAGGATCAGCCACGTCAGGGGTTGTGGGTCGATATCGAAATCTGAAGTGTCGGATCACTGGTCAGCGCCCGCGCCAGACCGCATTATTGGCGTAATCCTGTCGCCTTTACCGGCAGTTGAATTCATTTCCAAGCGATGCACTGAACGCCATGAGCCAAGATGACAAGCTGATCGACCTCAACGCCGAACGCGCCAAGCGGGTTCATGACCTTAATGAAAAGCGCCTGAACGAAGTACGCCAGGCGTTCGAGCAGGCGATGCCGTTGGGCAAAGCGAAGAAAAAGCCGAAGAACAAACCGAAAAAGCGTTGAAACACCCTGCATCGGTTGATGCAGGTCAGTTATTTCCCTTCCTTTTACGCCCGTCTCGGGCGGCATTGATCCCGGTCAATTTTCTCTCCTGCCCGATTGGTTAACTTAGCCCCATCGCAACAAGGCAAGTGCAGGAGGCCAGTCATGTTTTTCGACAACGTGGTGATCGCCGGAGTGCTGACAGTCGGCCTCATGGTTCTGTTTTTTGCAGGGTTTGGATTTTTTATCTGGAAGGATTCGCATAAGCGGAAAAAACCGTAGGGTCTTTCTGGAGTAATGAGCACGCAAGGCATTTTGGGCGACTTCGGTCGCCCTTTTTTTTGCCTGCAAAAAACTGTCGGATGTACATAGAACTACTGTGGGAGCGGGCTTGCTCGCGAAGGCGTCAGGTCAGCCAACATCAATGTTGAATGACACACCGCTTTCGCGAGCAAGCCCGCTCCCACATTTGATTTGTGGTGTTTTTTGGGAAGATTGCAGCAATAAAAAAGGCGCGAACCTCACGGAACGCGCCTTTTTTGTGCCGCTATGTATCAGCTACCCAGTGCCTTCGATGCCAGCCAGAACAGGCCGGCCGACAGGGCCACGGTGGCGGGAAGGGTCAGGACCCAGGCCAGCAGGATGGTTCTGACGGTGCCGCCTTGCAGGCCGCTTTTGTTCGCGACCATCGTACCGGCCACGCCTGAAGACAGGACGTGGGTGGTGGAAACCGGCAGGCTGAAGATGTTCGCCGCGCCGATCATGCACGCGGTGGTGATCTGCGCCGACATGCCCTGGGCATAGGTCATGCCTTGCTTGCCGATTTTCTCGCCGATGGTCAGGACCACGCGTTTCCAACCGACCATGGTACCCAGGCCGAGGGCCAGTGCGACCGCCAGAATCACCCAGAACGGGGCATATTCGGTGGTGGTGGTCAGGTCCTTGCGCAGTTTGTCCAGGTCAGCCTTTTCACGGGCAGCGAGGCCTGGCAGCTTGGCGACTTTCTTCGCGGTGTCGTCCAGGCAGAGCAGATAGCGACGTACTTCGATGCGGCTTTCCGACGGCAACGAATGGTAGTCGGCTACACCTTTAAGGGTGCCCAGCAGCGCTGAAATGGTCGGTTCGGTCTGTTGCGGGTTGCAACGGAATTTCTCCGGCAGATCGCCTTTCACGCTTTTGCCCAGTGCCAGGAACTCACCCAGGGATTCGCGGTTGCGCTCGTAGAACTGGCTCAGGTGCAGGGTCGCATCGCGAGTACGTTCGATCTGGTAGGTGGTGCTGTTCAGGTCGAGAACGAACTGCGCCGGCACGATGCCGATCAGCACCAGCATGATCAGGCCGATACCTTTCTGGCCATCGTTCGAGCCGTGTACGAAGCTGACAGCCATCGCCGAAATCACCAGCACCAGACGGTTCCAGAATGGCGGGTGTTTCTTGTCGTCGATCTTGCGGCGCTGTTCCGGTGTCTTGTGCATCTTGGACAGCGGACGCCACCATTTAAGGCTGATCAGCACCAGGGCAGCGATCAGGAAACCAGCCATCGGCGAGAACACCAGGGACGCACCGATATCGATCGCCTTCTGCCAGTTCACGCCATCGGCCAACGGAATATCGTTGATCAGGGCGTTGGCCAGGCCGACACCGAGGATCGAACCGATCAACGTATGAGAGCTGGAGGCAGGGATACCGAAGTACCAGGTGCCCAGGTTCCAGGTGATGGCCGCGGCGAGCAACGAGAACACCATGGCCAGTCCGTGACCGGTGTTCACATTGATCAGCAGTTCTACCGGCAGCAAATGGACGATGGCATACGCCACGCCCACACCGCCCAGCAGCACGCCGAGGAAGTTGAACACACCGGAAAAGAACACCGCCAGATGAGGCGGCATGGCTTTGGTGTAGATAACAGTGGCCACCGCGTTTGCGGTGTCATGAAAGCCGTTGATGAACTCGAAGGCGAGGACAAAGGCCAGGGCGAGCAAGAGGCTCACAAGCACCCAAGCATCCAGTCCGCTGAATAAATCGATCATGAAGGTTTTCTGACCCGGTCGTAAGGGGGCGCGATTATGCCAGAAAAGATGGGTAATCGATGCACTAGCTGCTCATCGGTTACATTCTTCAACGAATTAATTTGTGGCAATCCCCTTGGCCCCAGGTTTTTTCAGGGTTTTACAAGTCATTGAATTCACTTGCAAAGGCTGTAGCCACAAGGGTTTCTCCCGGCAGGGCGAGAGGCTTGAATGCGTGTATGAAATATCTGAGAAGAGGGTCGGACAGGAGCCATTTACCTCATCCAGGGGATGAGGGGACCGTCGCCCGCTTGTAGCGGGCGCGAAAAGCATCATCGATACAACCCGCTTTTAGCAGGTGTAGATGCAGGCTCTTGAAAGAATTCAAACCGAGGCAGTCATGGCTCTTCGGCTTTGAGTTCCTTTTCCATCTTCTGCAATTCCTGGGAGAAGGCCTGGTCCTGAACGGTGGCGCGTTTACGCCAGGGTTTGCGTTCGGGTTCGGGCTGAGCGGCGTAGGTGGTGACTTCCCCGCCGTAAACTTCCTTGTAACGTTGTTCCTGGCGCTCAAGTTCCGCGCGCAGTTCGTCTTTCGTCACAGTGCTACCTGATTGAGTTGAGATTAATTCTGGTGAAACGCGCTGCATCGATTTATTGACCACGCTCGTTGAAGGGACAATGCCTGGCACGGCATCGTTCCCTCGGAGCAATCAATTCGTCCTTGTTGCAGGCGGCCACGGCACCAGAGAAAAACAGCTGACGTAGCATCAGTCTCCTGTTTCAGCGAGCGCGTTGGCGGAGCATATGAAATGAGCGTCAGGCGCTTGCTGCGGACAGCGGCAATGGATATTGCGCTGCCGGTTGGCGAAATCGGCACGTAAAAAACCGGTCGCCACTGAGATGCATTATAGCGGTCGATCCGAAGAACACTATCTCTTGAGAGTTAAAAGTAGTTCCTCGTGTGTGATTGTTTTGTTACTCGCAAACTTTTACCGGTAACTACGGTGCCGTGATGCCAGTTACAGCGGTGACTTTCTGGCGCCATTAAGCCGAATGAATTAGTAAACCGGAGCTTCTTTAAAACGTGACCGAAAATAACAAACATATTGCAGGGGGATGAAAGCAGTAGGGCTCACTATAAGCAACCACTGATTGCGATTATCGGCCCATGGTTCGATAATCGCCCAATCTTGGTGGCCGATGGCTTGTGTATCAGACCGGGAGCCGCTTGTAATAGTCGCTGATCCGTGTGGGAAACAACCGATATGAACGATCAAATGCGCAATTCCTTCGCTTCAGTGGCACCGCCGATCGTTGCCTCGCCCGCCAAGCGAATCCAGGCGCTGACCGGTGACCCGGATTTCATGACCTCCCTGGCCCGTGGCTTGGCGGTGGTGCAAGCGTTCCAGGAGCGCAAGCGGCACCTGACCATTGCGCAGATCAGCCATCGCACGGAAATTCCCCGCGCTGCTGTGCGACGTTGCCTACATACCCTGATCAAGCTCGGCTACGCCACCACCGACGGACGCACCTATTCGCTGTTGCCCAAAGTATTGACCCTGGGCCATGCCTATTTGTCGTCGACGCCATTGGCAGTTTCTGCCCAGCCGTATCTGGACCGCATGAGCGAGCAACTGCATGAGGCCTGCAACATGGCCACGCTGGAGGGCGATGACATTTTGTACATCGCGCGCTCGGCGACCACCCAGCGGCTGATTTCCGTCGACCTTTCGGTGGGCGGGCGATTGCCGGCCTATTGCACGTCCATGGGCAGGATTCTTCTCGCCGCGCTGGACGACACGTCACTGCGCGAATACCTCGACCATGCAGAGCTGCAAGCCAAGACCAGTCGCACGTTGCATACCCCCGAGGCGTTGCTCGAATGCCTGCAAGAGGTACGGCAGCAAGGCTGGTGCATCGTTGATCAGGAATTGGAGCAGGGCCTGCGCTCAATTGCCGTGCCGGTGTACGACGCTTCTGGCCAAGTGGTGGCGGCCTTAAACGTCAGCACCCACGCCGGCCGGGTCAGTCGCAACGAGCTGGAACAACGTTTCTTGCCCGGCCTGCTAAGTGCCAGTCGCGACCTGAGCGCGCAGCTCTTTGCCTAAGCTGTTCGATAAACGCACAGAGTCGCGTTTATCGAATTGACGCTCTTTCCCTCGGATCATTAATGTCGCGGCAGCGTCATCCGGCACTACAGGTCTTCAGTCAGTCGTCGGATCACGCCCCAATAATAATGAGAAGAGGCATCGTCATGCGCACGTTTCCCGACTGTCGCTGTTCCCATCGGTTTAGCTGCCGAAACCGGATTGCCTGATCCCGACCTCCTTTCTTGTCATAGCGTCAGCCCCGGCTGGCACCTGTTCGACTGCGTTTTTGCGTGGAATAAAAATAATGAACCAGCCTCAGTCTGCTGTAGGAAACTGCCTCGACGTGCAGTCCTTCATCAACACTCAACCCATTTCGCGCTACCAATGGCGGGTGGTGATTCTATGTTTCCTGATTGTTTTCCTCGATGGCCTCGACACCGCGGCCATGGGTTTTATCGCGCCGGCACTGTCCCAGGACTGGGGCATCGATCGCGCCAGTCTCGGCCCGGTGATGAGTGCGGCGTTGATCGGGATGGTCTTCGGCGCTTTGGGTTCCGGCCCATTGGCTGACCGCTTCGGGCGAAAAGTCGTACTGGTGGGCGCGGTGTTGGTGTTCGGCGCTTTCAGCCTGGCGTCGGCCTATAGCACCAATGTTGACCAACTGCTGGTACTGCGATTCCTCACCGGCCTGGGCCTGGGCGCCGGCATGCCGAACGCCACCACGCTGCTGTCCGAATACACCCCGGAGCGCAAAAAATCCCTGCTGGTGACCAGCATGTTCTGCGGCTTCAACCTCGGCATGGCCGGAGGCGGGTTCATCTCGGCCAAACTGATTCCGGCCTTCGGCTGGCACAGTCTGTTGATGATCGGCGGGGTTCTGCCGTTGATCCTCGCCGTCGTCTTGCTGTTCTGGTTGCCGGAATCGGCGCGTTACCTGGTGGTGCGCAATCGCGGCACGGACAAAGTGCGCAAGACCCTGGCGCCGATCGACCCGGCGATGGTGGCTCAGGCTTCTAGCTTCAGCGTGCCGGAACAGAAAACCGTGAAGGCGCGCAATGTGTTTGCGGTGATCTTCTCCGGCACCTACAGCACCGGCACGTTGTTGCTGTGGCTGACGTACTTCATGGGCCTGGTGATCGTTTACCTGCTGACCAGTTGGTTGCCGACTCTGATGCGTGACAGCGGCGCGAGCATGGAGCAGGCGGCGTTCATTGGTGCGCTGTTCCAGTTCGGTGGGGTGTTGAGCGCAGTGGGTGTGGGCTGGGCGATGGACCGGTTCAATCCGCACAAGGTCATCGGCATTTTCTACTTATTCGCCGGGGTGTTTGCCTACGCGGTAGGACAGAGCCTGGGCAGCATCACATTGCTGGCGACCCTGGTGCTGGTGGCCGGGATGTGTGTCAACGGCGCGCAATCGGCGATGCCGTCGCTGGCGGCGCGGTTTTACCCGACTCAAGGGCGGGCGACCGGTGTGTCGTGGATGCTCGGGATTGGCCGCTTCGGCGCGATCCTCGGTGCATGGATGGGCGCAACGTTGCTGGGCCTGGGCTGGAACTTCGAACAGGTGCTGACGGCGCTGGTGATTCCGGCCGCGTTGGCGACCACGGCGGTGGTGATCAAGGGCATGGTCAGCCATGCGGATGCGACCTGAGGGCAAGTTTGATCGTTCCCACGCTCTGCGTGGGAATGCTTCAACGGACGCTCTGCGTCCGCTTCTGGGACGCGGAGCGTCCCGGGCTGCATTCCCACGCGGAGCGTGGGAACGATCGGCGCAGGAGATCGGTAGTGAGACAACAATCTGTTCGATAAACGAACACTCAGTCGATTATCGGATTGTTTAGCGTTTTTCAGGGGCTTAACCTTCAGTCATTCCGGCGCCGAACCTCGCGCCTTTTTCTACCACTGTCGGTTCATAACAAAACGGGAGCCTGCCCCATGGCTGAAATCCTTTCGCTGCATGACGCGGTAAAGCAGTTCGTCAACGACGGCGATACCGTCGCGCTCGAAGGCTTTACTCACCTGATTCCTACGGCGGCGGGTCACGAAATCATCCGCCAGGGCAAGAAAGATCTGACCCTGGTGCGGATGACGCCCGACTTGATCTACGACCAATTGATCGGTGCCGGTTGTGCTCGCAAGCTAATTTTTTCCTGGGGCGGTAACCCAGGTGTGGGCTCGCTGCACCGTCTGCGTGACGCGGTCGAAAGGCAGTGGCCGCATGCGCTGGAAATCGAAGAGCACAGTCACGCCGACCTGGCCAATGCCTACGTCGCGGGCGCTTCGGGCTTACCGTTCGCGGTGCTGCGTGCCTACGCCGGCTCCGACCTGCCGAAGGTCAACCCGCTGATCAAAACCGTCACGTGCCCGTTCACCGGCGAAGTGCTGGCGGCGGTGCCGTCGGTGCGCCCGGACATCACCGTGATTCACGCGCAGAAAGCCGATCGCAAAGGCAACGTGCTGCTCTGGGGCATTCTCGGCGTGCAGAAAGAAGCGGCGCTGGCCGCCAAGCGCTGCATCGTCACTGTTGAAGAAATCGTCGACGACCTCAACGCACCGATGAACGCTTGCGTGCTGCCGACCTGGGCCTTGAGCGCGGTCTGCCATGTACCGGGGGGGGCGCATCCGTCCTACGCCCACGGTTACACCGAACGCGACAACCGCTTCTATCAAGCCTGGGACCCGATTGCCCGCGACCGTGAAACCTTCACCGCGTGGATCAACGAGTACATCCACGGTTGCGCTGACTTCAGTGAGTTCCAGGCCAAGCTGGCCGCTGCTTCGGAGGCCAAGTAATGACTTACACCACCAATGAAATGATGACCGTCGCCGCCGCCCGCCGTCTGAAAAACGGTTCCGTGTGCTTCGTCGGCATCGGTCTGCCGTCGAAAGCCGCCAACCTGGCACGTCTGACTTCCTCGCCAGACGTAGTCCTGATCTATGAATCGGGTCCGATCGGTGCCAAGCCGAGCGTACTGCCATTGTCGATCGGTGATGGAGAACTGGCGGAAACCGCCGACACTGTCGTCCCGACCGGTGAGATTTTTCGCTACTGGTTGCAGGGCGGGCGCATCGACGTCGGTTTCCTCGGCGCCGCGCAAGTCGACCGTTTCGGCAACATCAACACCACCGTCGTTGGCGACTACCACGCGCCGAAAGTTCGCCTGCCAGGTGCCGGTGGCGCGCCGGAGATCGCCGGTTCCGCCAAAAGCGTACTGATTATCCTCAAGCAGTCGGCGCGCTCCTTTGTCGACAAACTCGACTTCATCACCTCGGTCGGCCATGGCGAGGGCGGTGATTCGCGCAAGCGTCTCGGCCTGCCGGGTGCCGGTCCTGTCGGCATCATTACCGACCTGTGCATCATGGAACCCGAAGCGGATACTCATGAATTCGTGGTCACCGCGCTGCACCCGGGAGTGACCCGCGAGCAAGTGATTGCCGCCACCGGCTGGGCGATTCGTTTTGCCGATCAGGTGGAAAACACCGCCGAGCCCACCAAGCTCGAGTTGACCGCGCTGCGCGATCTGGAAGCTCGCACCGCTGCCGCCCATGGCCAAGCACCTGGAGAAGCCTGATGCGTGACGTTTATATCTGCGACGCCATTCGCACTCCCATCGGCCGTTTCGGCGGCGGCCTGTCGGCGGTTCGCGCCGATGATCTGGCCGCCGTGCCGATCAAGGCGCTGATGGCGCGCAACCCCTCGGTGGACTGGAGCGCGGTGGACGAGGTGTTCCTCGGTTGCGCCAACCAGGCCGGCGAAGACAACCGTAACGTAGCACGCATGGCGTTGTTGTTGGCGGGCCTGCCGGAAACCATTCCCGGGGTCACCCTCAATCGCCTGTGCGCTTCGGGCATGGATGCGATCGGTACGGCGTTTCGGGCCATCGCCAGTGGCGAGATGGAGTTGGCGATTGCCGGCGGCGTCGAGTCGATGTCCCGCGCACCGTTCGTGATGGGCAAGGCCGATGCGGCGTTCTCGCGCAACATGAAGCTGGAAGACACCACCATCGGCTGGCGTTTCATCAACCCGTTGATGAAGGCCCAATACGGCGTGGATGCGATGCCGCAGACCGCCGATAACGTGGCCGACGATTACCGGATTTCCCGCGCCGATCAGGATGCGTTCGCCCTGCGCAGTCAGCAACGCACGGCCGCCGCGCAAGCCGCCGGATTTTTCGCCGAAGAAATCGTCGAAGTGCGCATTGCCCACAAGAAGGGTGAAAGCGTGGTCACGCAGGATGAGCATCCACGTGCTGACACGACTTTGGAAACCCTGGCCAAACTCAAACCGGTCAATGGCCCGGACAAAACCGTCACCGCCGGCAATGCCTCCGGTGTGAACGACGGTGCGGCGGCGTTGATTCTGGCCTCGGCCGAAGCCGTTAAAAAGCACGGCCTGACCGCCCGCGCCAAAGTACTCGGCATGTCCAGCGCCGGTGTTGCACCGCGGGTGATGGGCATCGGCCCGGTGCCGGCGGTGCGTAAATTGACTGAGCGCCTGGGCCTGGCGGTTAGCGATTTCGACGTGATCGAACTCAACGAAGCCTTCGCCAGCCAAGGCTTGGCCGTGCTGCGTGAGTTGGGGCTGGCTGACGACTCGGCCCAGGTCAACCCGAACGGTGGCGCCATTGCCTTGGGCCATCCGCTGGGCATGAGCGGTGCGCGACTGGTACTGACCGCGCTGCATCAGCTGGAAAAAACCGGTGGCAAGAAAGGTCTGGCGACCATGTGCGTCGGTGTCGGCCAGGGTCTGGCGTTGGCGATCGAACGGGTCTGACACGCTTGGCTGTGAATAAAGCGTCGACTAATAAGAACTGAGGAAAGCGTAATGACTGACAAGCCTGGTTACCGTCGCCCGCAGGCGGGCACTCAGCCGGAATACCTGCACCCTCCTTATCAATCCACCAACCTTCGCTCGCCGTCCAAGCCGTTGGTGTTTTTGCCTCATTCGCTGTCGGAAATCACCGGGCCGACCATCGGCGCCGAGCGCATCCAGGAGCAGGATAACGACCTGACCGCGCAGCACGAGGGCGAGCCGCTCGGCGAGCGCATCATAATTCACGGCCGCGTGCTGGATGAAAACGGTCTGCCGGTGCCAGGCATTCTGGTGGAGATCTGGCAGGCTAACGCCGCCGGTCGCTACAACCATGCGCGCGACCTGCACGACGCACCGCTGGACCCGAACTTCACCGGCACCGGCCGCACCGTGACCGACGCCGATGGTTGGTATCAGTTCCAGACCATCAAGCCTGGCGCCTATCCGTGGGGCAACCATCACAACGCATGGCGTCCGGCGCACATCCATTTCTCACTGTTCGGGCCGAGTATTCTCACGCGTCTGGTGACCCAGATGTATTTCCCGGGCGATCCGTTGCTGGCCTACGATCCGATCTACAACTGCGTGCCCGATACCAGCGCCAAAGAGCGCCTGATCGCCCGTTTCGACCTGGAAAAAACCATCCCTTCCTACGCCCTCGGTTATCGTTGGGACATCGTCTTGCGCGGCCGCGAAGCCACGCCGATGGAGAAATAAGATGACGCTGAACGCGACCACGTCCCACACCGTCGGGCCGTATTACCACATCGGCCTGACCTGGCTGAACCGTGAAGACCTGACCGTTGCACAAACCCTCGGCGAGCGCGTGGCAATCACCGGGCAAGTCGTCGATGGCAATGGCGACTTCGTCAACGACGCCATGCTCGAAGTCTGGCAGGCCAACGCCGCCGGCAAGTACGACCATCCCGAAGACGATCAGGACAAACCCCTGGACCCGAATTTCGAAGGGTTTGGCCGGGTGCCGGTGGATGCAGAAGGGCGCTTCCGCTTTACAACGATCAAACCGGGAACCGTGGAAGGCTTGAAGGGAACGACCCAGGCGCCACATTTGGTGGTATTGGTGTTTGCTCGCGGGTTGGTGAAGCACTTGCTGACGCGGATCTATTTCGATGGTGAACCGGCCAACGTGGCGGACCCGTTGCTGGAGTGCGTGCCAGCCGAACGCCGCAACACCTTGCTGGCGAAGCGGGATGCTGCGGGTGTTTATCAGTGGAATGTGGTTCTGCAGGGTACGGATGCCGAGACGGTGTTCTTCGATTATTGAAATCAAGATCAAAAGATCGCAGCTTTCGGCAGTTCCTACCGGGAAGGGGTATGGTTCCTGTAGGCGCTGGCGTCGCCTGCGATCTTTTGGCGCCTGCACAACGACCTTTGATTTCTACGCGTTGGCCTGACCGGCCCCACGCCTGCAAGGACTGTTTATGAACCAGCGACCGGGCAATCAATTGTTCGATGCCTACTTCACGGCACGCGACATGCGTGAGGTGTTCTGCGATCAGGGCCGGGTTCAGGCCATGCTTGATTTCGAAGCAGCACTGGCCCGGGCCGAGGCGCGGGTTGGGCTGATTCCGCAGACGGCTGTCGCGTCTATCGAAGCGGCATGTCGGGCCGAGCATTACGACTTCGCCGCGCTGGGTGAGGCCATTGCCACGGCGGGGAATTCGGCGATTCCACTGGTCAAGGCGTTGGGCAAGCAGATCGCCAAGAACGATGCCGAAGCCGAGCGTTACGTGCATCTGGGCGCGACCAGCCAGGATGTAATGGACACCGGCCTGGTGCTGCAACTGCGCCGCGCACTGGAATTGATCGAAGCTGATCTGGCGCAACTGGGGGAAACCCTCGCGACCCAGGCCTGGCGTTACGTTGCCACGCCGCTGGCCGGGCGCACCTGGCTGCAACATGCGACGCCGGTCACCCTCGGCATGAAAATCGCCGGTTGGCTGGGGGCGGTGACGCGTAGCCGTCAGCGTCTGCTGGAACTCAAACCGCGCCTGTTGGTGCTGCAATTCGGTGGTGCCTCCGGCACCCTCGCGGCCCTTGGCGAGCAGGCGATGCCGATTGCCGAAGCCTTGGCCGCAGAACTGCAACTGACCTTGCCGGAACAACCCTGGCACACCCAGCGCGATCGTCTGGTGGAGTTTGGCGCGGTGCTCGGACTGATCGCCGGCAGCCTCGGCAAACTCGGTCGCGACATCAGCCTGTTGATGCAGACCGAGGCCGGCGAAGTGTTTGAACCGTCGGCGCCGGGCAAGGGCGGTTCTTCGACCATGCCGCACAAACGCAACCCGGTGGGCGCAGCGGTGCTGATCGGTGCGGCGACGCGGGTGCCGGGCTTGCTCTCGACCTTGTTTAGCGCGATGCCGCAGGAGCACGAACGCAGCCTGGGCTTGTGGCATGCCGAATGGGAAACCCTGCCGGAGATCTGCTGTTTGGTGTCAGGCAGCTTGCAGCAAGCGCTGTTGGTGGCCGACGGACTGGAAGTGGAGGCCGACCGCATGACACGCAACCTCGACCTGACCCAGGGCCTGGTACTGGCCGAAGCCGTGAGCATCGTGCTGGCACAACGGGTCGGTCGCGACACCGCGCACCATCTGTTGGAGCAGTGCTGCAAGCGCGCAGTGGCCGAGCAACGTCATTTGCGCGCGGTGCTCGGTGACGAGCCGCAGGTGACTGCCGAGCTGTCGGACGCTGAACTCGATCGTCTGCTGGACCCCGCCCATTACCTCGGTCAGGCCCATGCCTGGGTCGAGCGAGCGGTGGCTGAACATTTTGCGTTGATAGCTTGAAGGAGACTGCCGTGGCATTCGTACAACTCGCCGAGGGCGAACTGCACTACCAAATTCAAGGGCCGCAACTCGATGGACCGGCGGATGCGCCGGTGTTGGTGCTGTCCAACTCACTGGGCACCGACCTGCACATGTGGGACGCGCAAATTCCTGCATTCACCGAGCATTTTCGCGTGCTGCGTTTCGATACCCGTGGTCACGGCCAATCGTTGGTGACGCCGGGGCCGTACAGCATCGAGCAACTGGGCCGCGACGTGCTGGCACTGCTGGATGCGCTGCACATCGAACGCGCGCATTTCTGTGGTTTGTCCATGGGCGGGTTGATCGGCCAATGGCTGGGGATCAATGCCAGTCAGCGATTGAACAAACTGATCGTGTGCAACACTGCAGCGAAAATCGGCGATCCGTCGGTGTGGAATCCACGGATCGAAACCGTGCTGCGTGACGGCTCGGCGGCGATGGTTGCCCTGCGTGATGCGTCGATTGCGCGCTGGTTCACTGCGGATTTTGCCGAGGCCAATCCGGCAGCGGTCAAGCGGATTACCGACATGCTCGCGGCGACTTCGCCTGAAGGTTACGCGGCCAATTGCGCGGCGGTACGTGATGCCGATTTCCGCGATCAGTTGTCGTCGATCAAGGTGCCGCTGCTGGTGATCGCCGGCACTGAAGATGCTGTGACGCCACCGTCCGGCGGGCATTTCATTCAGGAACATGTGCAAGGTGCCGAGTACGCCGAGTTCTACGCCGCGCACCTGTCCAACGTCCAGGCCGGCGCTGCATTCAGCGACCGAGTACTGGCGTTTTTGTCAGCTCATTGAGGGGATTGTTGTGGACGAGAAACAACGTTACGACGAGGGCCTGAACGTTCGCCGCGCAGTACTGGGCGACGCCCATGTCGACCGCAGCCTGAATGCGCTGACCGAGTTCAACTCGGAGTTCCAGGAGATGATCACCCGCCACGCCTGGGGCGACATCTGGACCCGCCCGGGCCTGCCGCGCCACACCCGTAGCCTGATCACCATCGCGATGCTGATCGGCATGAACCGCAACGAAGAACTCAAACTGCACCTGCGCGCCGCCGCCAACAACGGCGTGACCCGCGGCGAGATCAAGGAAGTGATCATGCAGAGTGCGATCTACTGCGGCATCCCTGCGGCCAATGCGACCTTCCACCTGGCTGAGTCGGTGTGGGATGAGTTGGGGGTTGAATCGCGGGAGTAACTGTCCACCACCCACCTGTGGGAGCGGGCTTGCTCGCGAAAGCGGTTTAACATTCAGCATTGATGCAAGCTGATGCACCGCTTTCGCGAGCAAGCCCGCTTCCACATTTGGTCTGTGTTTACAGCAGGCTGATCGGATAGCTGACGATCAACCGGTTCTCGTCGAACTCATTGTTGCTGAAGTCGCGGCGGATGGTCGAGTTGCGCCATTTGACGTTGAGGTCTTTGAGCGTACCGCTCTGCACGGTGTAGCCCAGTTCGCTTTCACGGCCCCATTCCTTGCCGTCGCTGGTGGTTGCAGTGTGGACGTTGTCGCCGCTGATGTAGCGGTTCATCAGGGTCAGGCCTGGCACGCCAAGGGCGGCGAAGTTGTAGTCGTGGCGCAATTGCCAGGATCTTTCCTTCGCATTGTCATAGCTGGCGTTGTAGCTGTCGTTGGCCAAGGTGCCGCCGCTGGTGCCGTTGACCCGCATCCAGGCACTGTCACCGGTGAGTTTTTGCAGGCCGACATAGAAGGTGTTGCCGCCATATTTGGCCGAGAACAGGCCCGACCAGGTTTTGTTGTCCAGCTCGCCGGCCCGGGCGCTGCCGTCATCCTTGCCGTAGAAGAACCCCAGATTGGCGCCCAGCGTCCAGTCGCCCAGCGGTTGGGTGTGGATCAGGTTGACGTATTGCTGGTTGTAGATGTCCTTGAGTTCAGCGTTCCACAGGCCGATCTGGGTGCGCTTGCCGTTGAAGGCATATTCACCGCCCTGAAAGTTGAAGCGGTCTGAGGTGAACGCCGCTTTGCCGGTCATCGACATGTCATTCATGCTGCTGTCATCACGCGGGCTATTGGCGCGGAACTGGCCGCCGTAGAGCGTCAGGCCGTCGATTTCCTTCGAGGTGATCTGGCCGCCACGGAAGGTTTGCGGCAACGAGCGACCGTCGTCCGAACGCAGGATCGGCAGCACCGGCATCCACTCGCCGACCTTCACTTCGGTCTGGGACAGCTTGGCCTTGAACGCCACGTTGGTTCGACCGAAATTGTCTGCCGGACGACCATCGTGATCCAGCGGCAACAACTGCGTACCGCCGGTACCTTTGCCGCCGTCGAGCTTGACCGAGTACAAGCCCAGCACGTCCATGCCAAACCCGACGGTGCCTTGGGTGAACCCGGACTTGGCGTCGAGGATGAAGCTTTGCGTCCACTCTTCAGCCTTGCCCTGGCTTTTGGTCGGGTTGGTGAAGTTACGGTTGATGTAGAAATTGCGCAGGTTCAGGTTGACCTTGGCGCCTTCGACAAAACCGGCTTCCTCGGCCATGGCGGGCAGGGCCGCACCGGCCAGTGCGATGGCGATCAGGCTGGGAAAGAAATACTGCGTGGTGGAAGGCGTCATGGGCTTGGGTCTCTCTAATTGTAAGGAGTGAAGCAGTACACAGCCGCAACCAGGTGTTGCAGACAAAAATTCGAATACGGATAGGGCGCGGGCGAGATCAGCCGGAGCGGGTAGGGCGAGTCGTCATGGGGTCGGACCTGTTGTTATTGGTTTATGCAGGTGCGGGCAATGGTGCGAGGGATGGGCGGGGCGATTCAATTGGCTGAATGGGGTTTTGGGCGATTAACGAACACTTATCGATGCCTGCCGGTTCACGGATGACACAAGGCATTCTTAATTAAATCCAATGGTTATACGGTTCAATGATGGTTTTCGTTTGTGTGTTCTATTAATGACGCTTTGTTATTGGTTGATATTAGATGGAAGTATTTATTGCTTTAGTTGTAAGAGATTTCCTGTAGCGTTTACGGTCATTAAAGGTGTGTCGATAAACGCCAGTTAAACTTGAAAAATTGGTGTTGTCGCTTATCGTGAAAAGATTTAAAGAGAGCCATGGGCATGGCTGGAAAAGAAAAGAGGTCTTGCTATATTCAAAGTCCTCAGGCGGGAAAAAGACACTCTCGCGCTTTGTCAGAGGAATATTTTTCGTCATGCCGAAGTAATAAGGAGAAGTACCATGGGTAATAAAGTCAATCAGGAACGTTTGGCCTCGGTTCTGGGACGAGCCGTGCTGGACGAAAAATTTGCCAGCGCCTTACACAGTGATCCGGCAGGGGCGGCTAAAAATATTGGCGTGCACTTAAGTACTGACGAGATCGCAGCGGTTAAAGGTATTGATGCTGCAAAACTGACGGCAGCTTCCTCCAGCATCCGGAACAACCTGGGGATACGCGCGGTATTTGATACACAGAACCAGCAGCAACAAGCGCGCATGGATTAACGGTGGGTGATGCCATTTGGCGTGCCACGAACGGTGGGCTTTCACGGTGGTACGCCGAATGGCCTTATTAGACTCATGACCTGACGCGCACGGGCACGGAGTGAATGGCTCATGTCTGTCACCTTGGCTCCAATGAATGACGCGGACTTTGTTACGTTCGCCGAAAGAGCCGTTGCCGAGTATGGCGACGGGATGGTCGCCGCGGGCGAGTGGGGGCGGGAGCAAGCGTCGCAAAAGGCACGAAGTGTCTTCGAGCAATTGTTGCCGCAAGGGCGACTGACTGAAAAAAATCAACTCTGGGTGATCAAGGATCAAGCGCGTCGTGTCGGTGAGTTATGGATCGCCGAACGAAATGCCGGTGTCGGGAAGATCGCCTTCATTCTGGATATTTACATTGACCCTGGCGAGCGCCGCCAGGGTTATGCAAAACAATCGCTGCTGGCCCTCGAGTCATGGGCGCGCCAGGCGGGATGCGAGGAAGTTCGACTCCATGTTTTTGGTCGCAACAATGCGGCTCGTCGTCTCTATGAACAGTTAGGTTATGGCATTGCCAGTCTGACGATGGCGAAGCCATTGCCGCCAGCCTAAGGGAAGGTTGAGGAAATGGATATTGGGAGCAGTGGTCAACGTGAATTATCCGTTGACGATTTATTTCAGGGCACGACATTTTTACCGGATTCGGAGCCCTCACGATTTGAAGTGCTGCTGGAGCAAGTCAGTCGAAACCGCTACACATGCTTTGCAGCGTTGTACACCGAACTATTTCAACTATTCCCCCGCGCTCCGCATTTGGCGGAGTTTTTTGAGCAGGCCTTTAATCTTATAGTGCCGCCAACCCGAGAACAGCGTTTGATTATTAATGATCCGGTGTTTCAAATATGGAACTTGCTGGCTTCTCATCACACCAATCTGGTTATAACAAAAAAGGCGGCGGATACCCATGAGTTAGAGAAGATGCTCATTGAGTTTCCAGAAATGCTGGCGCGTGTGAAAGCAACGGACACTGCTCGTCCGAACGACTATTGCCCGCCTGTGTATCGGTTTAATGTCGATCCGCTGGTGGCGATAGCCGCTCCGCCCAGTTATGAGTTTCCGGAAGATGAAGCTACCCGCAAGCAGTTGGAACATGGCGGTTATTCCGTAAACTTTTTTCGCGATGTGGTGAATATTGCCTTGTTGCGCATAGAACACACCTGGCCCGCCTGCCACGAACAATTTAAAAAGCTGGTCAAGTCTATTTGTTATTTGCCCGATGGTTCGTTTCGAAGCTGCTCGGCGTCCCGCTTTACCGGGATTATCCTCATATCGAGCCGCGATGATTCGATACTTGATCTGGAAGAGTCTCTGGTGCATGAGGCCACTCATCAATTGCTCTATAACATTGTAGAAGTGTGTCCGGTGCTCAACGAAGAGGCTTCGCGGGAGGCGGTGTGTACGTTGCCGTGGTCGGGGCAGAAACGTGATCTGTATGGCTATTTCCATGCGTTTTTCGTGTACATCGCGTTGGTCAAATACATGGGGCGGGTTCGTTCGCGCTCATCTCGCGAACTGCTACGGGCGCAAAAACGTTTAGTGTTCATCCTGCAAGGCTTGATCAAGGCTTTGCCGGATTTCGAAGCCAGCGCCGATTTCACACCCCAAGGACGTCAGCTTCTGGAAAACCTGATTAAAGAGGTCAGAACACTGGAAAACCAGTATGCCGGGCTGTTAGCGATATCGGGAGCCCAGGTTGAGCGACAACGCTTGCTGGGCATGACCGGTTGATGCCAGGGAGGCTCATATGGGGATGTTTGATGCCTCGCAATATCCCGAGGCCGGAGTAGGGCTGGAATACCATTTGCCACGGCACAGTCTTCAGGATGACCTGCCGGAGAATAGACTCGACCGCACCGTCGAACGGATTCTCACTGAGGGCTTGCCGCATTTCGATTACGTCGAGTTTCAGCCGACACACTGCATCCTGGAACCTCGTTTGCTTGAGGTCAGTGCCCGAGTGCCGAGCTTGCTGCATTCATCCAGTTTGTCCCTGGGCAGCGTGGGTATCGCGATGGATCGCGAATTTCTGCACATGACGCGGCGACTGTGCGACAAAACCCGCTCGCCTTGGCTGGCCGAGCATATTTCCTGGTCGCGTTTCCACGGTGGCGACACTCAGCACTTCATTTTGCCGACCCTGGCCCAAGAGGTGGCTGACACGGTGGTGGCCAATGCCATTGAATTGCAGGAACTCACGGCAACACCGCTGGTGCTTGAAAACGCACCGCGATTGTTTGCATTGCCCGGTGCGCAAGAGCAGCCCGAAGGCGAGTTCATTTGCAGCGTGGTGGAGCGCAGCGGCTCGGGTTTTCTGCTGGACCTCGACAGCGCAATCACGACTGCCAGAACCCAGGGTTATGATCTGAACGACTATTTGCGTTCGTTGCCGCTGGACCGGTTGATTGAAATTCACACCGGCCATCCGCGGCGGGATTGGGACATCTTGTGTCATTTGTTTGCATCATCCCCGGTGAAAGCGATCACCCTTGAGTGGGATATTTCCCGCAAAACCGATGACGCAGAGCTGTTGACATTGATCAAGGCGATCAAATCCTTGAGACCCAAGGCGCTGTTCTGGCAGGGGCGCGAACAACAGACCGCGCAAGAAACGCCCTCGGCGGGCGCGCAGACCCTGTTGAAACTCAGGGAAAGTACCTGGCTGAGCATCGGCTCGGCGTCGTTTTTTATCCGGGATCGGCAGCAGGACCTGAGCCTGGAATTTTGCGTCACGCTTCTGCCGTTACTGCGCCACTTCCTGAGTCCCCAGACGCTGGAAAGTGCCTTGTTGCTACCGGATGTTCTGCAGAGCCCCGCACAGGACGACAACCTGGCGTTCCTGAGGACGCTGGTCAGCCACGGTGTTTTGCTGCCTGCTACGAATCAATCGCCGATTGCCCCGTCTCTCAACCTTTGGACTCACTGGGACGCGGCGCTGGAGTTTTACCTGAGTACCCGGACCGGTTCGCACACGCCCTACATCAGCGTCGTCGAGCTGGAAACCGAGCTTGAGCAGAAGGCCTCGGCACGACGCCAGCCCTCGGCATTCAAGGACTATTGGTCCCATCCGTTCATTGCCCTGGAAAACCCGCTGTTGCTGCCGTCGTGCACGATCGCTCAGCCGGCGTTGCTGGACTCACTGTGCAATCGCCGCACGTCGCGAACCTTCAGTGACCGGCCGTTGAGTTCGGCGCAGCTGTCGCTGTTGCTCTACTACACCTGGGGTGCGACCGTCATGGAAACGAACCACATGGGCGACTACTTCCTGAAGAAAACCTCGCCAGCCGGTGGTTCGCTTCAGGGCACCGAGGTGTATGCGGTGCTGATGAATGTGCAAGGTTTCGAGCGGGGCCTTTACCATTATTCGGTACGCCGTCACGGGCTTGAATTGTTATCTCTGGAAGATCCACGAACCTGGATCAACGAAGCCTGTGGCGGGCAGCCATGGATCGAGGATGCGGCGGCGGTGTTCGTTTCTACTGCGCGGGTCGAGCGGATGGCCTGGAAATACGAATTCAGCCGCGCACTGCGGGTGGCGCTGATGGATGCCGGGCATCTGAGTCAGACCTTTTCACTGCTGGCCACCGCCCTGGAGTTGGGCTGTTTCACCACGGCGGCATTGCGCGATGAAATGTTCGAAAACCGCTTAGGGCTCGATTATCTGGAGGAGCCGGTGTTTCTGGTCAATGGTGTTGGCGGATGAATCTGTGGGGGCGTGGCTTGCCCGCGAAGAACGATGACGCGTAATACCTGAAAAAACGCGGTGCATTCTTCTCGGGCAATGCATTGTCTTTTTCGTGCTCAACAAAAAGCCCACCAATCGGTGGGCTTCGTGTTTTTACCGCGCTATCAGAACAACTTCATCTTCGGCGCTTCTTCTTTCAACGGCTCGTTCTTCGCCGTCTGTTCATTCCAGCCACCACCCAATGCCTTGTACAGATTGACCGCGCTGGTCAGCTGCGCCAGACGGTCGGTGATCAGCGCTTGTTGGGCGCTGAACAACTGGCGCTGGGCGTCGAGGAAGGTCAGGTTGCTGTCGACACCGATGCGGTAGCGACGCTCGGCCAGACGGTAGTAGTCCTGGTTGGCGCTGACGAAATCACGCTGAGCCTGCAACTGCTCGGTGTAGGTCTGGCGTGCAGCCAGGCCATCGGCGACTTCCTGGAAGGCCGTTTGAATGGACTTCTCGTAGTTCGCCACGCCGATGTCTTTCTGGATCTTGGAGTAATCCAGACTGGCGCGCAGGGAGCCGGCGTTGAAGATCGGCAAGTTGATCTGCGGCTGGAACAACCAGGTGCCCGAACCGCCCTTGAACAGACCGGACAGATCCGGGCTCAGGGAGCCGGCATTGGCGGTCAGGCTGATGCTCGGGAAGAACGCAGCCCGTGCCGCGCCGATGTTGGCGTTGGCAGCTTTGAGGTTGTACTCGGCCTGAAGGATGTCCGGACGACGTTGCAGCAAGTCCGACGGCAGGCCGGCCGGCACTTCGCTCAGCACGTCGTCCGACAGTGGCTTGGCCGCTTGCAGATTGGCCGGAATACCGGTGCCGAGCAGCAGCACCAGGCTGTTTTCATCCTGGGCGACCTGACGGGTGTATTTGGCCAGTTGCGCACGGGCGTTTTCCACCGAGGTACGCGACTGGGCCAGATCCAGCGCCGAGGCTACACCCACTTCGTTGCTGCGCGAGGTGAGCTTGTAGCTCTCCTCGAAGGCGCCGAGGGTTTCCTGGGTCAGTTTCAGCAGCTCTTTATCAGCCTGCCAGGTCAGATAGGCATTGGCCACACTGGCCACCAGGCTGATCTGCGTGCTGCGGCGTGCTTCTTCAGTGGCGAAGTATTTCTGCAGGGCTTCTTCGCTCAGGCTGCGAACCCGACCGAACAGGTCGAGTTCATAAGCGCTGATGCCGACGGTGGCCGAGTAGGAACTGGAGATGGCTGCTTCACCGGTTTGCGAGGCCCGTGCCGGGACTCGCTGACGGCTGCCGCTGCCGGTGGCCGAAACCGCCGGGAACAGATCGGCACGCTGAATGCGGTATTGAGCCGCATAAGCGTCGATGTTCAGCGCCGCGACGCGCAGGTCACGGTTGTTCTCCAGCGCGGTCTGAATCAGCTGTTGCAGCGCCGGGTCGTGGAAAAACTGCTTCCAGCCTTGTTCAGCGGCGGCCTGGTTGGGCGCCTGGGCCGGCGAATACGCCGGGCCTTGCGGGTATTGGCCCGCCACCGGAGCTTCAGGCTGCTGATAATCGGGTATCAGCGAGCAGCCGCTCAGCACGAAGGCGGCGACTGCGATGGAGAGTAGCGACTTGCTCATTAGCCAGCCTCTTTAGATGGTTCAATGGCGTCATCCTGGTCGGCGACTTTGCGCTGGCCCATGGACGACACGGTGACAAAGAACAAGGGGACCCAGAAGATCGCCAGCACAGTGGCTGTGATCATACCGCCAATCACCCCGGTACCGATCGCATGCTGGCTACCCGAACCTGCGCCCGTGGAAATGGCCAGCGGAACCACACCGAGCACGAACGCGAGCGAGGTCATGATGATCGGTCGCAGACGCATCCGGCAGGCTTCGATCGCGGCATCGCGCAAGCTACGTCCTTGCTCATGCAGTTCCTTGGCGAACTCGACGATCAGAATGGCGTTTTTCGCTGCCAGGCCGATCGTGGTCAACAGCCCCACCTGGAAGTACACGTCGTTGGACAGGCCACGCATGCTGGTCGCCATCAGCGCACCGATAATCCCCAGCGGTACCACCAGCATCACCGCGATCGGGATCGACCAGCTTTCATACAGCGCCGCCAGACACAGGAACACCATCAGCAGCGACAAGGCGTACAACGCTGGCGCTTGCGAGCCGGACAGACGTTCCTCGTACGACAGGCCCGTCCAGGAAATACCGACACCGGCCGGCAGTTTCTTGGCCAGGGCTTCGACTTCGGCCATCGCTTCACCAGTGGAATGGCCTGGCGCCGGGGCACCGAGGATTTCCATCGCTTCTACGCCGTTGTAACGGGCCAGTTTCGGCGAACCGTAGATCCACTCACCCTTGGCGAACGACGAGAACGGAACCATGGTGCCGGCGCTGTTGCGCACGTACCACTTCTTCAGGTCCTCAGGGCTCATGCGAGCGCCAGGCAGGCCTTGTATGTAAACCTTCTTCACTCGACCGCGGTCGATGAAGTCGTTCACATAGCTACTGCCCAGGGCAATCGACAGGGTGTTGTTGATGTCGGTGAGGGTCACGCCCAGGGCGCTGGCCTTCTCATCGTCGATTTCCAGCTGGTATTGCGGCTCGTCGTTCAGGCCGTTAGGACGGACTTGCGACAGGACCTTGCTTTGCGCCGCCATGCCGAGGAACTGGTTACGGGCTTCCATCAGCTTTTCGTGACCGATACCGGCGCGGTCCTGAAGGAACACGTCGAAACCGGTGGCGTTACCCAGTTCCAGTACCGCCGGTGGTGCGAAGGCAAACACCATGGCGTCGCGGAAGGTAAAGAAGTGCTGTTGGGCACGGGCCGCGAGTTTGAACACGCTGTTGTCGGCGTTACGTTCTTCCCACGGTTTGAGCATGATGAACGCCATACCCGAACTCTGGCCACGGCCGGCGAAGTTGAAGCCGGTCACGGTAAACACCGAGGCTACCGCATCGCCTTCACCGCCCTCCGAGCTCGGACGCAGCAGGAATTCGCGCATTTCGTCCACGACCACTTGCGTGCGCTGGGAGCTGGAACCTGCCGGTGTCTGCACTTGAGCAAACAGTACGCCCTGGTCTTCTTCGGGCAGGAACGCCGTTGGAATACGGGTGAACAGCCAGATCATGCCGACCACAATGATCAGGTACGCCAGCAGGTAGGGAGCCTTGTGCGTGAGTATATTGCCCACGCCGCGCTCGTAGCTTTTGACGCCACGGTCGAAGCTGCGGTTGAACCAGCCGAAGAAGCCGCGTTTCGGCGTCCCGTGCTCGCCTTTCGGAATCGCCTTGAGCATGGTCGCGCAGAGCGCTGGAGTGAAGATCAATGCCACCAATACCGACAAGGCCATGGCCGAAACGATGGTGATCGAGAACTGCTTGTAGATCACACCGGTGGAACCACTGAAGAACGCCATCGGCAGCAGTACCGCCGACAGCACCAGGGCGATACCGACCAGGGCACCCTGGATCTGCCCCATGGATTTCTTCGTGGCCTCCTTGGGTGACAGGCCTTCTTCGCTCATGACCCGTTCGACGTTTTCCACCACGACGATGGCATCGTCCACCAGCAAGCCGATGGCCAATACCATGCCGAACATGGTCAGGGTGTTGATGCTGAAGCCGAACGCCGCGAGGATCCCGAACGTACCCAGCAATACCACTGGCACGGTCATCGTGGTGATGACGGTGGCGCGGAAGTTTTGCAGGAACAGGAACATCACCAGGAACACCAGCACGATCGCTTCGACCAGGGTTTCAACCACGCCCTTGATCGACTCGGTCACCACCGGGGTAGTGTCGTACGGGAACACCACTTCCATCCCTTCCGGGAAGAAAGGCTTGAGGGTGTCGATGGTATTACGCAGGGCTTTTGCGGTGTCGAGGGCGTTGGCGCCGTTGGCCAGTTTCACCGCCAGGCCGGAGGCCGGGGCGCCGTTGAACTGGGCGCTGATCGAGTAGTTTTCGCCACCCAGACCGACTTCCGCAACGTCGCCGACACGCACTTGCGAGCCGTCCTTGTTGACCTTCAGCAGAATCGCCTTGAACTGCTCGGCGGTCTGCAGACGGGTCTTGCCGATGATCGTCGCGTTCAGCTGCTGGCCGGGCAGGGCAGGCAAGCCGCCGAGTTGACCGGACGAGACCTGGACGTTCTGCGCCGCGATGGCGGTTTTCACGTCCACCGGGGTCAGGTTGTAGTTGTTCAACTTGGCCGGGTCCAGCCAGATCCGCATCGCGTACTGGGCACCGAAGACCTGAAAGTCACCGACACCGGCGGTGCGCGAAATCGGGTCCTGCATGTTCGACACGATGTAGTTGGACAGGTCGTCCTTGGTCATGCTGCCGTCGCGCGATACCACGCCGATGACCATCAGGAAGTTTTTCACCGACTTGGTCACGCGGATGCCCTGTTGCTGGACTTCTTGCGGCAGCAGCGGGGTGGCCAGGTTCAGCTTGTTCTGGACCTGAACCTGCGCGGTATCGGAGTTGGTGCCCTGCTCGAAGGTCGCGGTAATGGTCATGTTGCCGTCGGAGTTACTTTCCGAGGAGACATAACGCAGGTTATCGATACCGTTGAGCTGTTGCTCGATCACTTGCACCACGGTGTCCTGCACGGTTTGTGCAGACGCGCCCGGGTAGGTCACCGAGATCGCAATAGCTGGAGGCGCAATGCTCGGGTATTGGTTGATCGGCAGTTTGAGAATCGATAGAGCCCCGACCAGCATAATCACCAGGGCAATTACCCAGGCGAAAATCGGACGGTCGATAAAAAATTTCGACATGGTTTACTCCCCTTTGCCGCCGGCAGCAGTATTAGCTGCCTGTGCGGTGGCCGGGCTCTTTGCGCCAACGTTAGTGGCTTCAGTGGCTTTCACTTCAACGCCAGGTCTGACGAATTGCAGCCCTTCGGTGATCACGCGATCGCCGGCCTTCAGCCCGTCTTCAATCAGCCATTGGTTACCGACAGTGCGGCTGGCCTTGAGCTGACGCAGTTCGACCTTGTTGTCCGGACCGACGACCAGCGCGGTCGGAGAGCCTTTGAGGTCGCGGGTCACGCCTTGTTGCGGGGCCAGAATCGCCGCGCTGTCCACACCAGCCTGCAACTGAGCGTGAACGAACATGCCCGGCAGCAGGGTGTGATCAGGGTTCGGGAACACGGCACGCAGGGTTACGGAACCGGTGGTCTGGTCAACCGACACTTCGGAGAACTCGAGCTTGCCGTCCAGCTTGTACTGGCTGCCGTCTTCGAGCGTCAGCTTGACCGCGGCGGCATTATCGCCGGCCTTTTGCAGACGACCGCTTTCCAGTTCGCGACGCAGCTCAAGCAGCTCCACCGAAGACTGGGTGACGTCGACGTAGATCGGGTCCAGTTGCTGAATGACAGCCATGGCGTCGGTTTGGCCATTGCTGACCAGCGCGCCTTCAGTCACCGACGAACGGCCGATGCGACCGGAGATCGGTGCGTAAACCTTGGTGTAGCGCACGTTGATCTGGGCGCTTTGCAGGGACGCTTCCGATTGCAGGCGGTTGGCCTGCGCGGTGTCGTATTCCTGACGGCTGACAGCCTGTTCATCGACCAGTTGCTTGTAGCGGTCGGAGATCGACTTGGTCGAACGCAGGTTGGCTTCGGCGCTTTTCAGGGTCGCGTCATAGACCGATGGGTCGATCTGATAAAGCTGCTGACCGGCCTTGACGTCGCCGCCTTCCTTGAACAGTCGCTTGAGAATGATGCCGTTGACCTGTGGGCGAACTTCGGCGATGCGGAATGCACTGGTGCGCCCCGGAAGTTCGGACGTCAGGGTGAAGGCTTGAGGGTGCAGGGTTACGACGCCGACCTGAGGGGTTGGTGCGGCAGGTGCCGCCTCTTCCTTTTTACATCCGCTGAGCAGCGATGCCAGGGCGACGGCAGTAACCAGAGCGGTAACAGCTGGCTTGAATTGCATGAAGATCCTCGGGTCAGGCGCGCAATTGCGCACAAGAAATGTGGAAGGTTAAAAAATTTTTGCCGGGTGGATAAGTAGCTTGCTAAGGAATATACTTACGTTCATGGTTGTTTGTAAAGGCCTTGGCGATGTATCCACACGGTTACAAAAGCCATCCAAAGGTTTGAATTGTAGGCCGCAGACGAAGCCCGAGAGCGCTCGCCCCACTTTTCTTCAGCTGATATTCAGACATCGCTGAAGCACCCCTGATTGAGGTTTTACTGCCATGGTCCGTCGTACCAAAGAGGAAGCTCAAGAAACCCGAAGCCAGATACTCGAAGCGGCAGAAAAAGCCTTTTACGAGCGCGGCGTGGCCCGCACGACGCTGGCCGATATCGCGACCCTGGCCGGCGTGACTCGCGGGGCCATCTACTGGCATTTCAGTAATAAGGCGGATCTGGTGCAGGCGATGCTCGATACCTTGCATGAGCCGCTGGATGAAATGGCCAAGGCCAGTGAAAGCGAAGATGAACTCGATCCGCTGGGCTGCATGCGCAAGCTGCTGATTCATTTGTTTCATCAAGTTGCCCTGGACCCGAAAACCCGACGCATCAATGAGATTCTGTTTCATAAGTGCGAATTCACTGATGAAATGTGCGACCTGCGCCAGCAGCGCCGAACGGTCAGTCTCGATTGCAATGTGCGAATCGCTCTGGCCCTGAGTAATGCGGTGAATCGCGGGCAGTTGCCGGAAGACCTCGATACGGCCCGCGCGGCCATCAGTCTGCATGCGTACGTCGATGGCATTCTGTATCAGTGGCTGTTGGCTCCCGACAGCTTTCAACTGCACACCGAAGCCGCGCGCTGTGTCGATACAGCGTTGGATATGCTGCGCTTGAGTCCCAGCCTGCGCAAATGAAACAAAATGCGTAATTGGATCCATTTGTGTCAAGACTTGAAGCGGGGAATGTCCCTGCTTCACTCGCCTTTCTGTAATGGGGTGCTTTTATATACGTACGTTTGCCAGGTTGATAGGTAGCGAGCTACGTATTTTGTAGGGATTTTGTGTCGAGTGTGTGAATGAATGTTAACCACCCGGGCTACAAGGGCGCCGAGCAGCCGATAAAGGGTATCGCGCTGATCTGCCTGGCGGTTTTGTTGTTCGCCAGTCACGACACTTTGTCCAAGTACCTGTCCGGGTTCTATCCGATCGTGATGGTGGTTTGGGCACGCTACGTGGTGCACACCTTGTTGATGCTGGTGATTTTCGTGCCACGCAGTGGTTTCTCGGTGGTGGTGCGCACCAAGCGTCCGGGTTTGCAGTTATTACGCGCCCTGTGCCTGATTGGCACCAGCCTGTTTTTCACTACCGGTCTGCGTTACATCCCCTTGGCTGAAGCCACAGCCGTCACTTTTCTTGCGCCTTTATTAGTGACCGCGTTGTCCGTACCGTTGCTGCATGAGCGGGTAACCCGCAATCAGTGGCTGGCGGTGCTGGGTGGATTTGTCGGCGTGTTGATCGTCGTGCGGCCCGGTGGTGCGCTGTTCACCCCGGCGATCTTGCTGCCACTGTGCTCGGCCTTGTGTTTTGGCTTCTATCAATTGCTCACCCGCCTGCTCAGCGGTATCGACAGCCCGACCACCAGCAACTTTCTCACCGGCATTCTCAACAGCCTGATCATGACTGCGTTGTTGCCGTTTTTCTGGAGCACGCCAACGTTGCTGCACGGCCTGTTCATGATCGGACTGGGCACTTGCGGCATGTTCGGTCACATGTTGTTGACCCAGGCCTTCCGCCATGCAGCGCCGGCGATGTTGGCACCGTTCAGTTATGGGCAGATCCTGTTTGCGGGAATGTACGGGTATTTGATCTTCGACCATACCCCGGACAGCTTCGGTGTGATCGGGATCACGGTGATTTGCCTCAGCGGTCTTGCGGTCGCCTGGGGACAGCGCAAGCGCTGACTAGATCGCAGCCTTCGGCAACTCCTGCATTTGAATGGCGTACACCCTGTAGGAGCTGCCGAAGGCTGCGATCTTTTGATCTTCTATATGCAAAATGCAAAAGCCCCGGCTCTTTCGAGTCGGGGCTTTTGCATTTCAACGGCGGATGTTTACAGCGCCGGGTAGTCGATGTAACCGACCGGACCCTTCGCATAGAACAGTTCCGGACGTGCTTCATTCAACGGCGCATCGGCCTTCAAACGTGCCGGCAGGTCTGGGTTGGCGATAAACGGTACACCGAATGCCACTGCGTCAGCCTTGCCACTGGCGAGCCATTCGTTGGCGCTGTCCTTGGTGAAGCGTTCGTTGGCGATGTACGGGCCGCCGAAGGCTTCTTTCAGTTGTGGGCCGAGGCTGTCACCAGCTTCTTTCTCGCGCGAGCAAATGAAGGCGATGCCACGCTTGCCCAGTTCGCGAGCGACATAGGTGAAGGTCTCGGACAGGTTGTCGTCGCCCATGTCATGGAGATCGGCACGGGGTGACAGGTGCACACCCACGCGGCCCGCGCCCCAGATTTCGATGGCGGCATCGGTCACTTCCAGCAACAGACGCGCACGGTTTTCCAGGGAGCCGCCATAGTTGTCGGTGCGCTGGTTGGTGCTGCTTTGCAGGAACTGGTCGAGCAGGTAACCGTTGGCGCCGTGGATTTCCACACCGTCGAAACCGGCAGCCTTGGCGTTCTCGGCACCCACGCGGTAAGCGTCGATGATGTCGGCGATTTCAGCGGTTTCCAGGGCACGCGGGGTTGGGAAGTCGGCCAATGGACGCACCAGGCTGACATGACCCTTAGGCTGGATGGCACTCGGCGCGACCGGTGCTTCGCCGTTCAGGTACAAGGGGTGGGAAATCCGGCCCACGTGCCACAGTTGCAGGAAGATTTTGCCGCCCGCGCCGTGGATTGCTTTGGTCACGTTGCTCCAGCCGCGCACCTGGTCGTTGGACCAGATACCGGGAGTGTCCGGGTAGCCCACGCCTATCGGTGTCACCGAAGTCGCTTCGCTGAGGATCAGACCGGCAGAGGCGCGTTGTACGTAGTACTCGGCCATCAGCGCATTCGGCACACGGCCTTCGTCGGCGCGGCAGCGGGTCAGCGGCGCCATGATGATGCGGTTGGCCAACTCGAGGTCGCCCAGTTTGATCGGATCAAAAATAGTCGTCATTTAATACAACCCTCGTTAAAGATCAGTTAGTAACAGGGGCCAGTTCGGCATCGCCGCTCTGACGGAAAGTAATCAGGGTCACCAGCAGGGCGAGTACCGCCAGTGCGGCTGCCGCGAGTGGCACGCGGGTGAGACCGAAGCCATGGGCGATGACGCTGCCGCCGACCCAGGCACCGAGTGCGTTGCCGACGTTGAAAGCGCCGATGTTCAGGGTCGATACCAGGTTCGGTGCCGCCTTGCCGTAGGTCACAACATTCACTTGCAGCGCGGGTACGGCGGCGAAGCACGCGGTGGCCCACAGGAACAGGGTGATTTCGGTCGGAATCACGGCAATGCTGGTCCAGGTCAGCACGGTGGACACGACCGCCATGGTGATGAACACACCGATCAGCGTCGCGGCCAGGCTTTTGTCAGCCAACTTGCCGCCGATGATGTTGCCGACCGTCAGGCCCAGACCGATGAGCATCAAGGTCCAGGTCACGCCGCGTGGCGAGACTCCGGTGACCTCGCCCAACAGCGGGGCGACATAGGTGAACAAGGTGAAGACCGAGGCAGCGAATAGCGCAGTCATGCTCAGGGACAGCCAGATGCCGGCGCCTTTGAGGGCGCGCAGTTCGGCGCGCATGTCGAGTTTCTCTTCATCGCGCTTGGCCGGCAGGAAGCGGATCAGGCCGATCAGTGCAATCACACCGATCACGGTCACCGCCCAGAAGGTCGAACGCCAGCCGGCTTCCTGACCGAGCGCGGTGCCCAGCGGCACGCCGAGAACGTTGGCCAGAGTCAGGCCGGTGAACATCAGGGCCACGGCCGATGCACGTTTGTTGGCCGGCACCAGACCTGCCGCCACCACCGAACCGATGCCGAAGAAGGCGCCGTGACAGAGCGCGGTGACCACACGGGCAAACATCAAAACGTTGTAGTCACTGGCCAGGGCGCAGAGCAGATTGCCGATGATGAAGATGCCCATCAACGCTACCAATGCGGCCTTGCGCGGCAGCCTGGCGGTGGCCAGTGCCATGAACGGTGCGCCGATGGCCACGCCCAGGGCGTAACCGGTCACCAGCCAGCCGGCGCCGGGAATCGACACACCGAGATCGGCCGCCACCTCGGGCAACAGGCCCATGATGACGAACTCGGTGGTGCCGATGGCGAAGGCGCTCAAAGCCAGAATGAGTAGCGAGAGAGGCATTGTCAGTTCCTTGTCGGAGCGCGGAGCTCCTTGTCGATGGCGTCGAGGAACGCCTGAATCACGTCCTCGTTGCGTTTGAAAAAGTGCCATTGACCGGCTTTCTGGCTGCTGATCAGTCCCGCCCGTTGCAAGGTCGCCAAATGGGCGGACACGGTCGACTGCGACAGGCCGCAGCGTTGATCGATCTGTCCGGCGCAAATGCCGTACTCATGGTTGTGGAGCTGTTCCGGGAACTGGACCTTGGGGTCTTTCAGCCAGATGAGGATGTCTCGGCGTACTGGGTGTGCCAGCGCTTTTATTATTTCGTCGAGGTCGATGGTCATGGTTTGGGCTCGTGATGAGTAAAACGCTATATCGCGATGAGGCGAACTTTAAATCGGTACTTCGCGATATACCAATATGATTTTGGTCTGATGACCGCATGAATCGGTATATCGGGTTATAACGATATGGATGGCGCAGTGCTAAGCTGCGCGCATGAACTATCTCGCACATCTGCACCTCGGTGGCCAGCGTCCCGGTCAAATGCTCGGCAGTCTGTATGGCGATTTCGTCAAAGGAAGGCTGCAAGGGCAGTTCGATCCGGAGATCGAAGCGGCCATTCAGTTGCACCGCAGCATCGACGTGTTTACCGACCGCCATCCGTTGGTGGACATCGCCCTGTCGCGGTTTTCCATCACGCGCCGGCGTTACGCCGGGATTGTGCTCGATGTGTTTTTCGACCACTGCCTGGCGCGGGACTGGACGCTTTATGCAGATCAGCCGCTTGAGCAGTTCACCGCGCACGTTTATCGGGTGCTGTCCGCCGAACCGCAGCTGCCGGAGCGCCTGGCGCGGATTGCACCGCACATGGTCGCCAATGATTGGCTGGGTTCATATCAGGAATTCGAAGTGCTTGAGCAGGTGCTGCGGGGGATTTCGCGCAGGTTGACCCGGCCGGAGGAGTTGGCGGGGGCGATGCAGGAATTGCGGCGGTTGTATGAACCGTTGAGCGAGGATTTCCGGTTGTTCTATCCCCAGTTGCAGGCATTCGCTGCGACACCGCGAATCTAATGTGGGAGCGGGCTTGCTCGCGAAGGCTGCTTCACATTCAACACATGTGCTGACTGTCAAACCGCTTTGGCGAGCAAGCCCGCTCCCACAGGGGATTTGTGTCAGGCCGCGATCGCAGGGCGTAGCGGCTCCTGTTGTGTCTGCGCAATCGCCCCGAACAACGCCCTCTGCACCGCCTGCTGCGCCTCGAACGCCAGCGCCGCACGTTCCCGGTCCTGACATTCGATCGGTTTGAGCAGATGAATCTCCACCTCACCCCGATCATTGGCGAACAAGCGCATCAGGTGCGAGAGCAAATCATCATCGCCAATGAACGGTGCCAGGGTATCGAGCTCGCCGTCGCGCAGATAACGAATCGCCACCGGTTGCAGCGCCACTTCGGAATCGATCGCCGCGGACAGCAAACGGCCATGAAACGTACGCAGCGAGCGGCCATCGGTGGTGGTGCCTTCGGGGAACATCAGCAGTGGATGTTCCTGCTCCAGATGACGGGTCATCTGTTTGCGGATCAACTGACTGTCGCCTGAACCACGGCGAATGAACAGGCTGCCGGCCTTGGCCGCCAACCAGCCCGCCACTGGCCAGGTGCGCACTTCGGCCTTGGACAGGAACGACAGCGGCGTGAGCATGCCCAGCAGCGGAATGTCAGTCCAGGACACGTGATTGCTCACCCAGAGCATTGGCGCCTTTGGTAATTCACCATGGACGGTGACGCGAAAGGGCAGGGCATTGCTCAGCCGCGCCATGAAAAACCGCGACCAGCGCTGGCGACGGACCATCGAATGGGCAATCCCCAGTCGCTCGAACAACCCGAACACACTGGCCATGCTCAAGCCCAGCGTCACGACCAAAAGCACTCGCGCAATTCGCGCGTACACCCGCAAGCGGCTCATTACACTGCCGCCTTGAAGTGCTTGGCGTAGCGCGGGCAGAGCTCGTCGCGCTTGAGCAGGATGAACACGTCGGCCACCTGGAAGTCTTCGTCCCAGCACGGCTCGCCGCAGATTTTCGCGCCCAGGCGCATGTAGGCCTTGAGCAGCGGCGGCATTTCGGTGATGACGTTGGACGGGATATCGAGCGTCGGCAATGGCTTCTTCGGCTCGGCCCGCAGGTGTTCGGTGCACAGGTAGCGTTCGCGCAGACGCTGCATGATCGCGTGGGCTTGAATGCCGCCGTCCTGCATTGGAATGCTCGCGCAACCCATCAAATAGCTGTAGCCGCCCTGGTTCAGCACTTCGGCCAGTTCACCCCAGAGCACAGCGATAGTGCCGCCGTTGCGGTAGGCCGGGTCGACGCAGGTGCGACCGATTTCCAGGATCGGGCCTTTCAGATGGACCAGACCATGCAGGCTGAATTCTTCTTCGCTGTAGAACTTGCCCAGGCTGCTGGCCGCTGTATGGTCGAGCAAACGGGTGGTCGCCACCAGGCGCCCGGTGTTCAAGTCACGCACGCCGATGTGGGCGCAGTGAACATCATAGTCATCCATGTCCAGACCCAGCTCCGCGCCTTTCAGCTTGGCGTTGAATTCGCCGCTGAACACGTTGAAGCGCAAGGCCTGGGCTTCCTGCAAGGCCTCGGCGCCCACCAGGCGTTCGGCTTGCAGGCGGCGTTCATTGCCGGTGTCGCTGATGCGGGCGATCTGAGTCATTGTGAGTCTCCGTGCGGGCTGGCCACCCGTCTTGGGTTGCAGCCGATCGACTTTCTTTATGCAGCCGTGTTGTGCAAAGTCAGGCTATGTAGCCCCGGTGTCATCGCCATGAAGCTTTGGTGATGCTTATATGACAGCCCACAAGGAGCCTCTTATGCCCTGGCAAACCCTGTTGAAACGCCGCGATCGCCTGCCCGCCGACCCTGACCTGGGTGAAGGCTTTGCAACCTTGTTGCAACAGTTGGGCGCGGTGTCGCCGTTCGAATTGGCGGTGGCCGGCGCACGGCTGATGGCGACGCCGGGGCTGGCGTTTCTGGTGGGCTATCAGGCGGCGTTGCGCATGCTCTGGCCGAGCGCGCCGCTGAGCCTCGGCGCGTTGTGCGCGACCGAACAGCGCAGTTTGCGGGTGGCGGACATGCAGACCCGGCTGCGCGATCTGCGCCTGAACGGGCGCAAGGATTTCGTCACCGCTGGCGATGCCGCCGACTGGCTATTGGTTGCTGCTCGCAGTGAAGAACCCGGCGAAGTGCCGCGCTTGAACCTTGCGGTGGTTTACCCCGGCGAACCGGGTGTGCGTCTGGAAAAACTCGCGCCGATGCCACTGATGCCGGACATAGGCCACGGCCGGTTGTTTCTCGACAACGCACTGTGTGAATTGCTGGCGGGGGATGGCTGGGATGCTTACGTCAAACCGTTCCGAACCCTGGAAGACATCTATGTGCTGAGTGCCATGACGGCGTGGCTGTTCGGCGTTGGCCAAGACAACGACTGGCCGCAAACCTTGCAACTGCGCTTGCTGGCGCTGCTGGCCGGGTGCGCGGAAGTCAGCCGCCAGGCGCCAAACAATCCGGCCGGGCATGTGTTGCTGGGCGGGTTGTTTGCGCAGTTCGACGGGCTCAAGGCTGAAGTGAATCAGGCCCTGGCCGATGGCCCGCCACAATGGGCGGCGATGTGGCAGCGCGATCAGACCGTGATGGATTTGGCGGCAGGGGCGCGGGGCAAGCGGTTGGCCAAGGCGTTGGCGGGATTGTCGTAAGGTTGAAGGGACCCTTCGCGGGCAAGCCCGCTCCCACAAGGATCTCTGATGTGCAAAATATTGTGTACGACGCAGATCATGTGGGAGCGGGCTTGCCCGCGATGGCGGCCTCATTGGCTACTCAAATCCAAAAACTGTCATCTAGCTCGACTAGGCTCTGCAGGTTCATCCCTCCGAGCGCCCCTCATGTTCAAAGGCTTGTCCCTGATTTTGATGTTGCTGCTTAGCCTCACGGCCCAGGCCGAAAACTGGCCGGCTGAGCAATGGTCGCCGGGCCCGAAAGTCACCGGCACGGCACTTCAAGCCCTGGAGAACTACGCCTTCGCGCCCCGCGACGATGCCACTCACCAAGGCATTCGCACCGATGCCTTGCTGGTGATCCGCGACGGCCAACTGATCTACGAACGCTACGCCGGCCCGACCACTGCGCAAACGCCGCACCTGACCTGGTCGATCAGCAAAAGCCTCATGGCCGCGGTGCTCGGGGTGGCCTATGGCGAAGGGCTGTTCAAACTCCAGGATCCGGTGCAGAAGTTCTATCCACCGCTGGAAAAACACCCCGCCATGACCATGGCCGACCTGCTGCACTGGGCCTCGGGACTGGACTGGCAGGAAGACTACGAATATGCCCCATTGAAGTCCTCGGTGGTGGCCATGCTCTACACCCGTGGACACCGCGACATGGCCGCGTTCACTGTTGAGCACGACGAGTACGCCAAACCCGGTCAGGCATTCCGCTACTCCAGCGGCGACAGCAACCTGCTGTCCGCCGCGCTGAAAACCATCGTCGGCCCGGCCCGTTATCCTGATTATCCATGGACTGCGCTGTTCGAACCCTTGGGGATTCGCAGTGCGGTGTGGGAAGCGGATGCCACGGGAACGTTTGTCGCATCGTCCTACGCCTATCTCACTGCCCGGGACCTGGCGCGGGTCGGCCTGTTGATGGCGCGCGACGGTCGTTGGCGTGAGCGGCAATTGCTGCCCAAGGAGTGGGTCGACTTCTGTCGTGAGCCTTTCGCCCGCTATCAAGCCAACCAGGATGAAGCCGTGCCCGGCGGTCACTGGTGGCTCAATCGCGCAGTGGAGGGTGCGACACAACCCTGGCCCGATGCCCCCGCCGATACCTTCGCCGCGCTGGGCCATTGGGGTCAGGCGATGTACGTGATTCCCAGCGAAAACCTGGTGATCGTGCGCTACGGCGATGATCGCGATGGACGTTATCGGCATAACGAATTGCTAAGACTCGCGCTCAAGGCATTTGCCATGCAGGTGCAGCCATGAGCCGCCGCAGTTTTATTCGCCGTCGGCCGTTCAGCGCGCTGTTGCTGGTGCTGCTGATCGCCTTGCTTGGCTGGGGCTGGCAGGAGCGGGTAGCGCTGTGGGCCTTCCCGGACATCATCAGCGCCTACACCGCCAAGGAATACTGCTCGTGCCGCTATGTGATGAACAATCCGGCCGGGTATTGCCAGGGCTATGTGAAGCAGTATTTGCCCACCAGCGGGTTCGTCGATGACGCCGCCAGCAAGCGCGTGACGGTCAGCGGCATGGGGCGTAGCAACAGCGCTGTTTGGGTTGGTGAACGGCAGGGATGTCGGTTGCAGCCCTGACAGTGGTCAGTTTTTTTTGTGGCGAGGGAGCTTGCTCCCGCTCGGCTGCGAAGCAGTCGTAATGCCAGCGGCCGAGGTCTTACTGGAAGAACTCATTGTCTGATTTTGGGAGCGCTTCGCACTCCAGCGGGAGCAAGCTCCCTCGCCACAAAGGTTGGGTCGGAGCAACAGAAAGTTTGCAACCTGTCTCAGGCCAGTTAAGGTTCGCTCAGGTTTATCTGCCCATGAGTCTCTATGTTCAACCGCTTTGTCTGCAAAACCCTCGCCTCCCTGCTGCTGGCCGGTGTCACCGTGTCGGCCCAGGCCAATTGGTACCTGGACGGCGAGTCCTCGCGGCTGTCGTTCATCAGCACTAAAAACGCCAATATTTCCGAAGTGCAGCGCTTTCTGGTGCTGCACGGCAAGGTCGATCCCAAGGGCCTGGCGCAGGTGGAGGTTGAGCTGGAGTCGGTCAACAGCGGCATTCCGCTGCGTGACGAACGCATGCGCAAGGAACTGTTCGATATCCAGACGTTCCCTGAAGCGCTGATCACCACGCAAATCGATCTACGGCCGATCAACGACCTGGCGTCCGGTGCACAACTGGAGTTGCGCTTGCCGCTGACCGTCAACCTGCATGGCAAACAACACCAATACAACGCCGAACTGCTGGCGACCCGTCTCGATGACCGGCGCTTTCAAGTGGTGACTCTCGAACCTTTGGTGATCAACGCTGAAGACTTCGACCTGGCCCCGGGCCTGGAAAGCTTGCGCAAGGTTGCCGGTTTGTCAGCCATCAGTCTGTCGGTGCCGGTGGGTGCGGTACTGATTTTCACGGCGCGCTGAGATGCGCGGCGCAATTTTCCCGTGGCGCGAAGGCAATCGCTTTGAACTGCTGATCGACGGCCCGCAGTTTTTTCCGCGAATGCTGGTGGCGATTGCTCGCGCCGAAGAACAAGTCGAACTGGAACTGTACCTGGTGGAGGCGGGAGCCTGCGCCGAGGCCATGGTTCAGGCGCTGGTCCAGGCTGCCGAACGCGGCGTGCGGGTGCGCTGCCTGTTCGATGACTATGGCAGCCTGGCCTTTACCCTGACCTTGCGTCAGCGCCTGATGGCCGCCGGTGTCGAGTTGCGTTTCTACAATCTTCTGAGCTGGCGACGCTGGGTGGGCAATTTCTATCGCGACCACCGCAAGCTGCTGCTGGTGGATCAATGCCTGGCGGTGGTCGGCGGCACCGGGGTCACCGATGAGTTCTGGACCCCGGGCGAAGACACCAGCGAATGGCACGAAGTGATGGTGGAAATCAACGGTCCCTTGGTCATCGACTGGCAGTTGCTGTTCGACCGCCAATGGATCGCCAACCGTCATCGGCGCGCCTGGAAACCCACTGCGCACTTCGGTTTGCCGCGCCTGCCGCGAGTGCCGGCCATGGGCGAGGGCATGGGCCGGGTCGCCTATGCCGATGCCCGTCAACACCGCGATATTCTGCAATCGCTGGTTCGTGCGCTGAATAGCGGCCAGCGTCGAATCTGGCTGGCCACGCCGTATTTCCTGCCGACCTGGAAAGTCCGCCGTTCACTGCGCCGGGCGGCGGCTCGTGGCGTCGATGTGCGTTTGCTGCTGACCGGGCCGCGCACCGATCACCCGTCGGTGCGCTATGCCGGGCATCGCTACTACCCGCGATTGCTCAGGGCCGGGGTGAAGATCTTCGAATACCAGCCGTGTTTCCTGCACCTGAAGATGGTGTTGATCGATGACTGGGTGAGCATCGGCTCGTGCAACTTCGATCACTGGAATCTGCGTTTCAATCTGGAAGCCAACCTCGAAGCCCTGGACCCCGGGCTGACCCGGGCGGTGGCGGCGAGTTTCGAGAATGACTTTGCCCTGAGCCAGGAAGTCAGCCTCGAAGCATGGAAGCGCCGACCGTTGTGGCGGCGGGTCAAGCAAAGGGTGTGGGGATGGGTGGATCGGCTGGTGGTGAATCTGTTGGATCGGCGAGGCTGAACCCAATTTTCGCAACACCCTAAACCTAATGTGGGAGCGGGCTTGCTCGCGATGGCGGCCTTACATCAGATCGTTCCCACGCTCTGCGTGGGAATGCCTCTAGGGACGCTCCGCGTCCAGTGACGCGGAGCGTCACGGGCTGCATTCCCACGCAGAGCGTGGGAACGATCAATAGAGATGCTGAATGTTATGGCCTTATCGCGGGCAAGCCCGCTCCCACAGGTTTTGTGGCGTATGACTTACAGCAACTCAAAGCTCTGCTGCGTCACGTCCTGGGAGTCCAGGCCGATCTGCACGTTGAACTTGCCCGGTTCCGCGGCGTACTTGAGTTGGGCGTTGTAGAACTTCAGGTCATCCTCGGTGATGGTGAAGTGCACGACTTTCTGTTCGCCGGCCTTGACCAGTACTTTCTGGAAGTTCTTCAGTTCCTTGACCGGGCGGATCATCGAACCGGTCACGTCCTGGATGTACAGCTGCACCACGGTTTCGCCGTCACGCTTGCCGGTGTTCTTCACCACGACACTGGCGTCGAGCTTGCCGGTCTTGTTCAGTGTGGTTGAAGACAGGGCCATGTCGGTCAGGCTGAACTGGGTGTAGCTCAGGCCGAAGCCGAACGGGAACAGCGGCCCGGTGGTGTCTTCGAAATACTGCGAGGTGTAGTTGCCCGGTTTGCCCGGCGTGAACGGCCGGCCAATGCTCAGGTGGTTGTAATAGGTCGGAATCTGACCCACCGAGCGCGGGACAGTGATCGGCAGTTTGCCCGACGGGTTGTAGTCGCCGAACAGCACGTCAGCAATGGCGTTGCCGCCTTCGGTGCCGCTGAACCAGGTTTCCAGAATCGCGTCAGCCTGCTCGTTCTCTTCGAGAATCGACAGCGGACGGCCGTTCATCAATACCAACACCAGCGGTTTGCCGGTGGCTTTCAACGCCTTGATCAACTCGCGCTGGGCGGCCGGGATGTTCAGGTCGGTACGGCTCGACGATTCGTGGGACATGCCTCGGGATTCGCCCACCGCTGCGACCACCACATCGGCCTGTTGCGCGGCTTTCACCGCTTCATCGATCAACACGTTGGCCGGGCGCGGATCATCCACCACTTCCGGCGCATCGAAGTTGAGGAAGTTCAGGTAATCGAGGATCTTCTTGTCGCTGGTGATATTCGCGCCACGGGCGTAGATCAACGTCGACTGCGCGCCAAGCGCATGGGTCATGCCGTCGAACAAAGTCACCGATTGCTCGGGACGGCCAGCAGCGGCCCAGCTGCCCATCATGTCGATCGGCGCCTTGGCCAGTGGACCGACCAGCGCGATTTTCGCGGTTTTCTTCAACGGCAGGGTTTCGCCCTGGTTTTTCAGCAACACCAGGCTGCGGCGCGCGACATCACGGGCTTCGGCGCGGTGCAGGCGGCTTTCGGCGTAGGTGTCGGCCGGGTCATCCTCGGCCTTGCCGATGCGCAGGTACGGGTCTTTGAACAGGCCCATGTCGTACTTGGCGGCGAGCACTTCACGCACAGCATTGTCGATGTCTTTCTGTTCGATCTCACCGGCCTTCAGCAGCCCTGGCAATTCCTTGCCATAGAGGGTGTCGTTCATGCTCATGTCGATGCCGGCCTTGATCGCCAGCTTCGCGGCTTCGCGACCGTCAGCGGCGACGCCGTGCTTGATCAGTTCGAAAATCGCCCCGTGGTCGCTGACCGCCAGGCCCTTGAAGCCCCATTCCTTGCGCAGCAGGTCGTTCATCAACCAGGTGTTGGCGGTGGCCGGCACGCCGTTGATCGAGTTCAGCGCAACCATCACCCCGCCGGCACCGGCGTCAATCGCTGCGCGGTACGGTGGCAGGTAGTCCTGGTACATCTTGACCGGGCTCATGTCGACGACGTTGTAGTCGCGACCGCCCTCGACCGCGCCGTACAAGGCAAAATGCTTGACGCTGGCCATGATGCTGTCGGCCGCGTTCGCACCGGTGCCCTGGAAGGCTTTGACCATTACGCCGGCGATCCGCGAAACCAGGTAGGTGTCTTCGCCGAAGCCTTCGGACGTGCGGCCCCAGCGTGGGTCGCGGGAGATGTCGACCATCGGCGCGAAGGTGATGTCGAGGCTGTCAGCCGCCGCTTCCTTGGCGGCGATGCGCCCGGAGCGACCAATGGCGTCCATGTCCCAGCTCGAGGCCAGGGCCAGCGGAATCGGGAAAATGGTGCGATGGCCGTGGATCACGTCATAGGCGAAGAACATCGGGATCTTCAACCGGCTGCGCATGGCCGCGTCCTGCATCGGACGGTTTTCGGCGCGGGTGATCGAGTTGAAGGTGCCGCCGATATTGCCGGCGGCGATCTCCTTGCGGATCATCTCCCGCGGCATTTCCGGGCCGATGCTGATCAGGCGCAATTGGCCGATCTTTTCATCGAGGGTCATTTGCTTCATCAGGTGGCTGATGAAGGCGTCCTTGTTCTCTATAGGTGCGGGCGTCGTGGCGGCCAATACGGTATGACTGGCCAGGCTGACGAACAGGCCCAGCAAACACAGCTTCTTCATGAATTGTTTTCTCAAAAGCCTAAACGGCAGTGAATACGCGCCGGTCAGCCAAAATTTAGGGAGCGACTATTGTTGTTCAGGTAAATGCAGACACACTTGTGCAGTGTGTCAGCGCTGGGCCCATCTTTTAGCCCATTGGCTCGTTGCAATCCAGCAGCGGCGCAGATTATGCCCCAAGAGCCGGGTTCAAAGTTCGCAGGTTGTTTCATCAACGGAATGTGCAAGGGAGCATCAACCAGATGAATGTACGACACCATTATCGGTCGAGCCTGCAGGTTGCAGCCTTGATGTGGCTGACAACACTGCTGACCGGCTGCGGCATCAACAATATTCCGACCCTCGACGAACAGGCCAAGGGCGCCTGGGGCCAGGTGCAGAACCAGTACCAGCGTCGCGCCGACCTGATTCCCAATCTTGTGGAAACCGTCAAGGGTTATGCCCGGCATGAGCAAGAAACCCTGACCGCGGTGATCGAAGCCCGCGCCAAGGCCACCTCGATTCAGGTGGATGCCAGCACGCTGGACAATCCGGAAAAACTCAAACAGTACGAGCAGGCGCAGAATCAGCTGACCGGCGCGCTGAGCCGGTTGATGGTGGTGTCCGAGCGCTACCCGGACCTCAAGGCCAACCAGAACTTCCTGGCGCTGCAATCGCAACTTGAAGGCACCGAGAACCGCATCGCCGTGGCGCGTCGCGACTTCATCCTCGCGGTGCAGAAGTACAATACCGAGATCCGCACCTTTCCCGGTCGCCTGTGGCATACCGTGTTGTATAGCGATCTGCCGATCCGCGAAACCTTCGAGGCGACCAGCCCCGATGCCGAGAAAGCGCCTGAAGTGAAGTTCCAGTAAGCGCCGGAACGGGCTTGAAGCGTCACCAAGGATGAGGTTGCCAATGCGCGTGTTGAAAGTGGGCCTGGTGCTGCTGTTCTGGGTGTTTGCCCTGACGGCTCAGGCCGAGTTGAAGTTCCCGGAATTGACCGGGCGGGTGGTGGACAACGCCCAGATGATCGAGCCTGCAGTGCGCGAGCAACTGACGCAACAGCTCAACGCCCACGAAAAAACCACCGGCGAGCAGTTGGTGGTGGTCACGTTGCCGGACTTGCAGGGCGCCGACATCGCGGATTTCGGTTATCAATTGGGGCGCTACTGGGGCATCGGCCAGAAGGACAAGAACAACGGCGCGCTGCTGATCGTTGCGCGAGACGAGCGCAAACTGCGGATCGAAGTCGGTTATGGCCTGGAAGGGCGCCTGACCGATGCGCAGAGTTCGGTGATCATCCATCAGGTGATCACGCCCGCGTTCAAGGCCGGCAACTTCAGCAAAGGCATCAGCGATGGCGTCGCGGCGATGCTGGTGGTGCTGGGCGGCAATCCGCTGGACGAACCGTCGACGGTGTATGAACCGCGTGGTGATCAGGAGAGTGATTTCGTTGGGCGGCATCCGGGGTTGTTCGTGTTCCTGGTGTTGCTGTTTATCCTGACGATCTTCATCGGCCAGATGTTCGGTATTCTGCCAACCGGAGGAGGCCGTGGCGGCTCGGGAGGGGGCTTGGGCGGCGGAGGTTTTGGCGGCGGGGGCGGCGGGGGCTTCAGCGGCGGCGGGGGCAGTTTCGGGGGTGGTGGTTCGTCGGGCGGCTGGTGATACTGCAGGTAAAAACAACAATAGCGAGCAGGCATTCATAAACATGGCATTACTGACTGAACACGAACAACGCAAAGTCGCCGAGGCGATTGCCCGGGTCGAGCGCGATACCGACGCCGAACTGGTGACGGTGCTGGCGGCCCGCGCCGACGATTACGCGTATATCCCGCTGCTCTGGGCCAGCCTGCTGGCGCTAGTGGTGCCGGGTATCGTGCATTACCTGACGGGCTGGCTGACCATGCACAGCCTGTTGCTGGTGCAATGGCTCAGCTTCATCGTGTTGTGCCTGGTGTTCCGTATTCCGAAAGTCACCACGCGCCTGATCCCGCGCTCGGTGCGTCACTGGCGGGCGTCGAACCTGGCGCGCCGGCAGTTCCTGGAGCAAAACCTGCACCACACCGTGGGCAGCACCGGCATGCTGATTTTCGTCTCCGAGGCCGAGCGCTATGTGGAGATTCTGGTGGATGAAGGCATTTCCAAACGGCTGGACAACAAGAACTGGGACGCGATAGTGGCGGCGTTTACGCAACAGGTGAAACAGGGGCAGACCTTGCAGGGGTTTGTGACGTGCATCGAGGCCTGCGGCGAGTTGCTCAAGGTGCATGTGCCGGTGACCCATGTGCGCAATGAGTTGCCGAATCGGTTGGTGGTGTTGAGCTAAATCAAAAGATCGCAGCCTTCGGCAGCTCCTACGCCGATCGCGGTTCCCTGAGTTGCCGAAGGCTGCGATCTTTTGATTCTGCACCGTTCGGCAAATAACTGCGTGTCCCGAACGGCCATCCCCCCTAAAATACCCACCATTCCCCGATTCGCACCGCCCGAGGCCGTTTTTTCCCATGTCTGTCACCGCCACTCCCGCCAGCCTCGCGCCGGATCATCACGCCCAGTTCATCGATCTGCTGCAAACCAGCCTCGATCAGAACGCCTTCATCAAACTGGTGCTGGCCAAGTACGTCGGTGGCGAAGCGGACTTGCAGCGGCTGATCATCAAGCAACTGACGGTCAAGGATCAGCCATGCCTGTCCTTCGTCTATCGCTATAAGACCCGCGACATCACCAAGAACCTGCCGATTACGGAAGGCGTGGCAACCATTGCCGCGCTGTTGCCCGCATCGTTCAAAAATGCGCATTTACTGTCATTGACCGACGAAGCCCAGCTCGAATACAGCAAAAAGGGCAAATCTTCGCTGTTCAAGAGCAAACCTCAGCAATTGCGCGAAGTGCCTTCCGCCGAGCACAACCGCGAGAAGAACCGTTTCCTCGACCTGAGCCGGCCGTTCCTCAAAGACCTCGGCGTGACCAACGCGCAACATGAGCTGATCCCGGCGATGTCGCGCAAGTGGAAGCAGATCAACAAGTTCATCGAAGTCTTCAGCCATGCGCTGACTTCGTCACCACTGGCGCTGGACAAACCCGTGCGGGTGGCGGATTTCGGCTCGGGCAAGGGCTACCTGACGTTCGCGATCCACGACTACTTGCGCAACACCCTGAAGGCCGAGGGCGAGGTGACCGGCGTCGAGCTGCGCGAAGACATGGTCAGCCTGTGCAACACCGCCGCCGCGAAGCTGGAGCATCCGGGGCTGGTGTTCAAATGCGGTGACGTGCGCAGCGTCGCGCCGAGCGAGCTGGACGTGATGATCGCGTTGCATGCCTGCGACATCGCCACCGACTATGCGATTCACACCGGCATTCGTTCCGGCGCTTCGATCATCATGTGCTCGCCGTGCTGCCACAAACAGATCCGCCTGCAGATCCAGAGCCCGGCGCTGCTCAAGCCGATGTTGCAATACGGCCTGCACCTGGGCCAGCAGGCGGAAATGGTCACCGACAGTTTGCGTGCACTGTTCCTGGAAGCCTGCGGTTACGAGACCAAGGTTTTTGAGTTCATCTCACTGGACCACACCAACAAGAACAAGATGATCCTGGCGGTCAAACGCGCCGAGCCAGTGGACCCGGCTCAGCTGTTGGTGAAGATTCAGGAACTGAAGGATTTCTACCACATCAGCGAACATTGCCTGGAAACCCTGCTGCGGGCCGACGGCTACCTCTGATCCTGTGGGAGCGGGCTTGCTCGCGAAAGCGATTTGACATTCAACATCTTCGTTGAATATTAAGCCCCCTTCGCGAGCAAGTCGGATCGCCGCACCGCCGCTCCCACATTTGATTTGACTGCAGTCTTGCGCCCCAACATCACCGTCACGATCACCCCGGCGGCAAACAGCCAAGTAATCGGCTCGACGTGCTCACCGAAGAACAACGCAGAAAACGCGATTGTGAAGAAGATCTGCAGCAACTGGATCTGGCTGACCCGGGCAATGCCGCCCATGGCCAGCCCCGCGTACCAGGCAAAGAACCCGATGAACTGCGAAAACAGCGAGACGTAACCGAAGGCCCACCAGGTCTTGGCCGAAATCTCGCCTTGGTGTTGCAGCGCCAGATACACCACCGGGCCGATCAGTAGCGGCGTCGACAGCACCAGCGCCCAGCAGATCACCTGCCAGCCACCCATCTCCCTGGCCAACCGGCCGCCTTCGGCATAACCCAACCCACCCACGGCAATCGCGCCGAGCATCAGCAAATCACCGGCCTGAATACTGCCGGCGCCGCTGATCAGCGCATAACCGAGCACCAACGCGCTGCCCAACGCGGCGCAGGCCCAGAAGGCTTTCGACGGACGTTCATGGGACAGCCATGCGGCATACAGCGCCACGCACAGCGGCTGCAAGCCGTTGACCAGTGCGCCATGAGAGGCGGGCAACGTCTGCATGGCCCAGGCCGACAGCACCGGAAAACCAAGGATGACCCCCGCGATCACCAGCGTCAGGCCTTTGACCTGTTTCCACGTGGGCCACTTTTCACGTTGCCACAGCAACAGCAGCGCTGCCGGAATTGCCGCAAACAGCGCACGGCCGAGGCCGTTGAGCAGCGGATGGAGTTCCTGCACGACGATCCGGGTGAAGGGCAGGGTCAGGCTGAAGATAACAACGCCGAGCAGGCCGAGGGCCATACCGGTGTTTTCGCGCGAGGACATGATGGGTGACCAGAATTCAGGATGGCGGGAAGTTTCTTTATCTAGCCATAAACCGCAGGCGTTGCTCTGTTACAGATAGGCGCAGAGTTATCCGTACAGTTGAGCGCGGTCCCTGTGGCGAGGGAGCTTGCTCCCGCTGGGGCGCGAAGCGGCCCTACCGGTTTCGTCAATCAATCGGTGGTCTCTGGTTTTGCGACTGCTTCGCAGCCGAGCGGGAGCAAGCTCCCTCGCCACAAAAGCTAAATCCAATACACATCATCCGTAGTAACTGGTTATTACCCACCCCGCCGGATAAGGACTACCTTGAATACTCCTGCATGCCCACGCATTTTCCAGAGGAGTCCTCCCCATGGCGGCTAAAAAAATTCTGATGCTGGTCGGCGATTACGTCGAAGACTATGAAGTGATGGTGCCGTTCCAGGCGCTGCTGATGGTCGGCCACACGGTACACGCCGTTTGCCCGGACAAAACTGCCGGCCAGACCGTGCGCACGGCAATCCATGACTTCGAAGGCGACCAGACTTACAGCGAAAAACCCGGTCACCTGTTTGCCCTGAACTTCGATTTCGCCAACGTAGATGCAGCGGACTACGACGCGGTGCTGGTGCCAGGCGGTCGTGCGCCGGAGTACCTGCGCCTGAACGAAAAAGTCCTGGACCTGGTGCGAGCGTTCGACAAAGCTGGCAAACCGATCGCCGCCGTGTGTCACGGTGCGCAACTGTTGGCCGCCGCAGGGATTCTCGAAGGTCGCGAGTGCAGCGCCTACCCGGCGTGCGCTCCGGAAGTACGCCTGGCTGGCGGCACGTTCATCGATATCCCGGTGACGCAAGGTCACGTTCAAGGCAATCTGGCCACTGCACCAGCCTGGCCGGCGCACCCGAGCTGGCTGGCCGGTTTCCTTGGGTTGCTGGGCACCAAAATCACGCTGTAACGAGGGACCTGTCCATGTGCGAGCTCTACGTCAAGGCCGATCCGATTCTCTACGAGTCGCGCTCCCGCTCGCTGCGCATCTGCGGGGTGGTCACCACCCTGCGGCTGGAGAATCAGTTCTGGGACATCCTCAGCGAAATCGCCGAGGTCGACGGCATGACCACCAATCAGTTGATCGCCAAGCTCTATGAAGAAGTGATGGACTACCGCGGCGAAGTGGTGAATTTCGCCTCGTTCTTGCGAGTGAGTTGTATGCGGTATCTGAGCCAGCGCCGGGTGCAGACACCTGAGTTGTCGGTGGTGCGGGCTGCGGTGAAGTAGAGCGGTTTGTATCAATTTTGAGGACGCCTTCGCGGGCAAGCCTAGCTCCCACAGGATTTGTGTCGGACGCAAACCTGCGGTCAACCGAAATCCTGTAGGAGCGAGGCTTGCCCGCGAAGGGGCCGGTACAGGCGACAGAAATCCCGACTTGGTCTTTACTCTGAAGCGCGAAACCTCTCAATCGCCAAGGAGTAGAAGCATGTCTGGATGGTACGAAGTGAGCAAAACCGTCAACGGTCAATTCAAGTTTGTATTGAAAGCGGCCAATGCCGAAACCATTCTGACCAGTGAGCTGTACACCTCTCGCGGTGCGGCCGATGGCGGTATCGCCTCGGTTCAGGCCAACAGTCCGCTGGACGAACGCTACGAGAAAAAAACCACCAAGGACGGTCATCCTTACTTCAACCTGAAGGCCGGTAACCACGAGATCATTGGTAGCAGCGAGTCCTATTCATCGGACGCCGCGAGGGATAAAGGCATCGCCAGCGTCAAGGCCAACGGCCCGACCACGATGATCAAGGACAAGACCTTGCCGGTGCTCTAAACACACCGCTTGATAAGTCCAATACACATCCAGTGTGGGAGCGGGTTTACTCGCGAAAGCGGTCTGACATTCAGCATCTTCGTTGAATGTTCAGCCCCCTTCGCGAGCAAGCCCGCTCCCACATAGGTTCGGCGGCGTTCACAAATTCCTGTGGGAGCGGGCTTGCCCGCGAAGAGGCCGGCCGCGGCGCCGCTAAACTTCGACCGGTACGGTCAGCTTCGGACTACCCAGCGCATGCGTCTTCGAGTCAAAAAACCGCAGCTCCACTCCCGTCCCCTCAAACACCTTCGTGTAATGCCGCTTCTGGTGCTGGATGAACGCCTTGCTGCGCGGGTAAATCGAGATCGCCGCTGTCTTCGGCTTTGCCTGACGCAATGCATGAATGATGTGACTGTCCTGCTCGCCAAGGGCATGCCCGAAGATGCACAGCCCATCGCCATGGCCCAGTAACTGGTCGTAGCAAAACGACAGGTAATCGGAGCTGCGAATGGTCTTGAGCTTGTCCTGGGTCGGACCTTCGTTGACGAATAGCGGCACGTCGTCGAGGGTCTTGATCGTATTGTTGATGGCGAAACTGCCCAGCAACGTTCCTTCGGTCGACATCAATTTACGCGCCGTGCCGTCCTGGTTGCGCACCAGATGCAGGCCACCGTGCAGGTACAGCAGCCGGGTTTTGTCGGTCGTGGTGAGGCTCAAATCAAAACGTGGCTCGGTGCCCTGGAACAGATCGGTAATAGCCTCAGGCCGGTGCTGGATCGCCCAGTAGTTGAGCAAGTCGTAATTGGTGGTGAACACCGTTCGATAGCTGGCCAACTCCTGATTGATCGTCGCCAGCGTCGAGGGCACCACCAACCGCCAAGGGATGTGCACCGCATGCACGGTATTGATCAGCGCTTCCTTGATCGCGTAATAACGATTGCGCGGTGCCGCTGAGCTGACGGCCAAGGCCTTGTTGACCCGGCTGGTGGTTTTCAGCGCGCCAAGCACCTGTTCGAAACTGCGCGTCTGCATCGCCTCGAACACGCTCAATTCGGATTGGCTCAGAGGCTTCTCTTCGACGGTGCGGGCGTTTTCGAACAGCGAGTCGTAGCCGAAGTCGTCCCATACCGCACGACTGGCACCGTTACCCACCAACAGGCCGCCGAAAGAGGCGGTGGTGCGCAAGGCGTTCCAGTCTTCAAGTTGGGCATCGACATCCTGGAAATCGGTCATTGCGATCAAAGTCTCAAAGCAAAAGGTCTGATGGACGGCGACTTTATCACGACCCGGACTTGAGCCAGATCAAGTTACCGCACGACTAATGGGTCGATCCTGTGCGCACCCGCCGGATCGGTGCTGTTGATTCGGCTTCAGCCAGGAGACTCGCGCATGAGCAGTACGTTCTTCATTCCCGCGGTGAACATCATGGGCACCGGTTGCCTTGACGAAGCCATGGACGCCATTCGCAAGTATGGTTTTCGCAAGGCGCTGATCGTCACCGACACCGGGTTGGCCAAGGCTGGCGTGGCGACGATGATTGCCGAGAAACTGGCGTTGCAGGATATCGACTCGGTGATCTTCGACGGCGCCAAGCCGAATCCGAGCATTGCCAACGTCGAACTTGGCCTGGGTCTGCTCAAGGAAAGTCGTTGTGATTTCGTGGTGTCTCTGGGCGGCGGTTCGCCTCACGACTGCGCCAAGGGCATCGCCTTGTGCGCCACAAACGGTGGGACGATTCGTGACTACGAAGGCGTCGATCAGTCAACCAAACCGCAGTTGCCGTTGATCGCGATCAACACCACCGCCGGCACTGCCAGCGAGATGACCCGTTTTTGCATCATCACCGACGAATCCCGTCACGTGAAAATGGCCATCGTCGATCGCAACGTCACGCCGCTGCTGTCAGTCAACGACCCGGCGCTGATGGTCGCCATGCCCAAGGGCCTGACTGCCGCCACCGGCATGGACGCACTGACCCACGCCATCGAAGCCTACGTCTCCACGGCAGCCAACCCGATTACCGATGCCTGTGCGCTGAAAGCCATCACCTTGATCAGCAATAACCTGCGCCTGGCCGTACGCGACGGCAGTGACATGATTGCGCGGGAAAACATGGCTTATGCGCAGTTCCTCGCCGGTATGGCATTCAACAATGCGTCCCTTGGCTACGTTCACGCGATGGCTCACCAGCTAGGCGGTTTCTATGACTTGCCCCACGGTGTGTGCAATGCGGTGCTGCTGCCTCATGTGCAAAGTTTCAACGCGCTGGTCTGCGCCGACCGCCTGACCGATGTTGCTCGTGCGATGGGCGCCGACATTCGCGGGTTCAGCCCCGAGGAGGGCGCTCAGGCAGCAATCGCGGCCATTCGCGACCTGGCCAGGGACGTGGAAATTCCCGCCGGCTTACGTGAGCTCGGTGCCAGGCTCAACGACATCCCGGTGCTTGCCAGCAACGCCTTGAAAGACGCCTGTGGACTGACCAATCCACGGGCGGCGGATCAGCGGCAGATCGAGGAGATTTTCCGCAGCGCGTTCTAAGTGGTTCGACGGCCGGGCGCGAGCACTACGCAAAGCAGCGCGCCCACGGCGAGCAAAGTGCATAACAGCGACAATGGCCATGCCTGCTGGCTCGCTATCAGGCTGGCGATACCGCCGATAACGGCGGCCATCAGTTGGTGAATGAAACCGCTCAATGCCATCGCATAAGCACCGCCGACCGGCGAACCTTCGTTGGCCAGGGACAGGCTGATCGGGTAATTCAACGACTGGCCAAACACCGCAAAACAATAGGGCAGCCAGAACAGCAGCTCTATTGACGTACCGGCGATGCTACCCAGCAACATGACCGCGCTGCCGGCCAATACCAGCCCAACGCCCGCCGTCATTAGCTGGCGCTGACCGGTACGCAGCACAAAGCGATTGACCGCCACTGCCCCGAGAAAATAGGCCGCGCTGATTGGCCAACCCAACAATCCGTATTCCACTGCCGACCAGTTGAAGGGGCCTTGCAGAATCAACGGCGCCGCGGTGTTGAATGCGACGATCACCCCGTACCCCAGGCCGCCGACAAGGGCCGGCAACAGGAAGGCCCGATGACCCAGAATGTGCCAGTAGCTCGTCCAGGCGGATGACAGTGTGTTCTCGGCTGCCAGCACCGGGAACGTGAGTCGGGCCACCACCACCGCCATCAACAGGCTCACCCCACCCAACAAGTAGAAGATCATCGGCCAACCCAGCGCCACTTGGATAATCGACCCCAGGTATTGGCCGATACCCAGCGCCACCACAAAGGAAATCGATATCCAGGACAATGCCTTGGCCAGCAGGTCGCCGCGAAAACTGTCGCGGATCAGCACCCGGGCCATGACCGAAATTCCGCTGGCGCCTACCCCCTGAATCAGTCGAAAAAACAGGAACGACTCCAGCGTCTGGCCCAAGGGCAGGGCCAGGTTACCCACCCCATAGATACCGAGCGCCGCGAGCAATACCGGTTTACGGCCAATGCGTTGACCGAGGCTGCCCCAGAACAGCATCGGCAGCGCCATGCCGATCAGATACACCGCCAGCCCCCATGAAACCTGCGAGGCATCGGCGGATAGATCCCGGGCAATTTCTGGCAGCGCCGACAGATAAATGCTCATGCCCAATTGGGCGAGAAAAACCGTGCAGCAGGTGATGAGGAGGGTGGTGCTGCTCTTCATTTGATCTTCCCTGAGTTTTTCAGCAGCCGATGTCCCGGCTGTATTGTTCGGTTCGTTTGAGACTGACAAAGAGGCGGATATTAACCTGAAGTTTTTCCTGCAACGCGGCGAATTCCAGGGGGCATGTCTTGTTCATTGGGCAATTGGATGGCGGGGACGAAACGAAACCGGGCTATCCTGCCGACTCAGTCGAACCGAAATCATCGAGCCCTCCCATGCTGCAAAAAAGCCTGATTCGCCGTCTCGGCGGCCTTGGCGGTTGCCCGTTTGCGCCGGGTGCCTCGGGCAATATCTGCACTGAAGATCTGGTCAACCTGTGCGATGAAATCGGTATTCACACCGGCATCGATCTGCCGTTGTTGCTGAGGTTGTCCCGAGGCTTGCCCGCGAAAGCGGTCTGCCATTCAGCATTGATGGAGGCTGACAAACCGCCTTCGCGGGCAAGCCTCGCTCCTACAAAAAAGCGCGTTCACTGAACACCTCAGCCAGACAACAAAAACAATCGGGACTCCCTTGTGAAGTTGCTGCTATGGGGATTGCCGCAGAAGCTGCGCACGCTCGATAAGTTCTGAAGCGTGCGGTGCTGAGCCGGACGCCATCGCGGGCAAGCCCGCTCCCACAGGGATTGGCGTCGGACACAGATCCTGTGCCTGACGCGGTCAATGTGGGAGCGGGCTTGCCCGCGATGGCTGACTCACAGCCAACAAACCCCCAGCGGCTATACGCTCAAGGACGTTTAAGTTGTACGCTCCGGTCGAACCCAGCCTATAGGTTACGAAACCCATGCTAACCGGCCTCAACCACCTGACCCTCGCCGTCACCGACCTGAACCGCAGCGTGGCGTTCTATCGCGATCTGCTGCAACTCCAGCTAGAAGCCACGTGGGACACCGGCGCCTATCTCTCATTACCCGGTCTGTGGTTGTGCCTTTCTCTCGATCCGCTGCGCGAAGCCGCGCCCGCTGCTGACTACACTCATTACGCCTTCAGTATCGATTCTGCGCACTTCCCGTTGTTCGTCGAACGCCTGCGATCCGCCAACGTGCGGGAATGGCGGGATAACCGCAGCGAAGGCGCGTCGTTCTATTTTCTTGACCCGGACGGGCACAAGCTTGAGGCGCATGTCGGGGATCTGGCGTCGCGGCTGGCGGCGTGTCGGCAACGGCCGTATGCGGGGATGAAGTTCTTCGACGATCAGTGAGTCGATGCTTGGGGTCCTGAGATAGACTTGCGTCCATTCATCCGGCGTTTCAACAGGAATTCCCATGACTCCATCGCTGCTAATGGCCGTTCTCGCCTCGGGCTTCATTTATGGCATCACGCCGGGCCCGGGTGTGCTGGCGGTGTTCGGCATCGGCGCGGCGCGCGGGCGGCGGGCCGGAGCGGGGTTTCTGTGCGGGCATTTGCTGGGCGACGTGGTCTGGTGCAGCACGGCGCTGATCGCGATTGTAGGCGCGCGGGAAATCGGCAGCACCGCGTTCGATGTGTTGGGCGTACTCAGCGGGCTCTACCTGTTCTGGCTGGGCCTGCGCGCGGTGCGGGCTCGTCGCGGCAGTGCCGAGGCGCCTCAGGGGCCCGCGCGGCAGCCATTCTGGCACGGCATCCTGTTCGGTCTGACCAACCCCAAGGCTTATCCGGTGGCAGTGGCGACCTTTACTGCGCTGTTGTCCAGCCGTGCAGAATTGCTGCATTGGTCGATGTTGCCCTGGTTGATCATCCTGAGCTTCGTTGGTGGCCTTTTGGCCTACGCTATTCTCATAGGCATTGTCGGGGCGCGTCAGGTGCGCACGTTGTATCAGCGTCATGAACTGGCGATCACCCGGTTGTGCGGGGTAATGTTCATCGGTTTTGCCATCAATGCCTTGGTGCATGCGCTGCCTGGGCTGGTGACGAACAAGGCTTGAGGCTGATCGCAGGGAAGCGACAGCGTACAGTCAACGCTCGGGCGTATGACCGGTCAGGGAGGGTTGTTCAATGTTGCATTGTCCGGACACGCGCTCGGCATTATGGAAACCAGAAATTCCGCCCCACTGGCGAGCTACATTGACCTCTTGCTGGACGCCGTCTGTGCGGTGGATAAACAAGGTCGCTTCGTATTTGTCAGCGCGGCCTGCGAGCGCATTTTCGGTTACACCCCCGACGAGCTGATCGGCCAGCCGATGATCGATCTGGTACATCCCGCCGACCGACAGCGTACCCTCGACGCCGCACGGGAGATCATGGGCGGCGAGCCCAAGCTCAATTTTGAAAATCGTTACCTGTGCAAGGACGGCCGGGTGGTGCACATTCTCTGGTCGGCGCGCTGGTCGGAGGTCGATCAGTTGCGCATTGCCGTGGCGCGTGACATCACCGAGCGCAAGCAGGCCGAGTCCCGGCAAGCGGCGCTGTATGCAATCTCCGAAGCGGCCCACGCGGCGGAAGATCTGCTGGCGCTGTTCAAACGCATTCATTCGATCATCGGTGAATGGCTTCCGGCGTTGAATTTCTCCGTGGCGCTGCATGACGAGCACTGTGCGCAGCTGAATTTCCCCTATCACGTCGACGACCATGAACCGCAACCCGAAGAGCCCGGGACTGTGACCGGGCGTCTTTGCAGTGAAGTGATTCGCAGCGGCTTGCCGATCCTGCTGACTCCGGATCAGGACAATCCGCCGGCGGGGTTTGCGGCACTGGTCGCGGGCCAGGATTCGCCCTGCTGGCTGGGTGTGCCATTGAGTTCGAAGAACGGCACCATTGGCGCGTTGATCGTTAAAAGCGTACCGGGCGGCGAGCGTTATACCGAGCAAGACAAGGAACTGCTGCAGTATGTTTGCGCACAGGTCGCGACCGCTATCGAGCGCAAGCAATTGCATGCCCGGCTCCAGCGCATGGCTCAATACGACCAACTGACTCAGTTGCCCAATCGCGAATTGCTGCGCGAACGCCTCAAAGCCTCGCTGGAGCTGGCCCGAACAGGCTCCGGCCGAATGGCTTTACTCTACGTCGACCTCGACCGCTTCAAGCATGTCAACGACACCCACGGTCATACGGTTGGCGACATGCTGCTACAAGCGGTCGCCAATCGGCTCAAGGGCTGCGTGCGTGAAAGCGACACGGTGGCGCGCATCGGCGGTGATGAATTTGTGGTGTTGTTGCACAGCATCCATGCCGCGGAGGATGCCGAGCGTGTGGCGGGAAAAATCCGTCAGGTACTGGTTCAGCCCCTGCGCCTGGATGGGCATAACCTGAGCATCCAGCCGAGCATTGGCGTTGCGCGCTACCCCGAACACGGGACCGAAGAAAATCAGTTGTTCAGGCATGCCGACGAGGCGATGTACAGCGCCAAGCGCCAGCATCACCTGCGTCTCGGGGCCTGAAAGCCCGTCACCGTTCGTCGCGGCGTTGCCAGTTTTTCTAAACCTTTTTGACGATGGAAATTCTTATTCTATGCGGGCGGCTGCTCGCTGCTCTCATCATCAAGAGGATGAAAACCATGCCTACTTCAAAAAATCCGAGTCCGGGTAGTGCCCATGATCGAACGAAGGCGTCTGAAGCCGGTCGCAAAGGTGGGAAAACCACCACGACGACCGTTGATAAAGATTCCGCGAAAGGCGGCATGGGCCGCAAAGGTGGTCAGAAATCCCGGTAATAGTGAAGTTGGTTTTATTAAAAGACGGGGGCGAAAGCTCCCGTTTGAATTTTCAAAGAAGGAGGGCGCGACCATGAGCCGGATGGCCACCCGTTTACGCAATGCCAGTTTTGTCACGTTACTAGGGCTGTTTGCCAGCAGTGCCTTTGCCCAGTCAGCCACAGAATTCATCAACGAAGCGTCAGCCAAAGGCATGGCTGACATCGAAGCCAATCGCCTGGCGCACCAGAAAACCGAGTCCAAAGAGGTCAAGGATTACACCATCGTGGTAATCAACGACCTCACCACCGCCAACCAGCATCTGGCGAAAATTGCCAAGCAACTTGATTTACCGGTCGCGCCACGCGAAGAGGTGATGGATAAGGCCAAAACGTTGATCCCGGAGGTGAAGGACGACGCCTCCTTCGATCAGGCATACGCTGCTAACCAGGTGAAAACCACACAAGAATCCATCGAGCAGCTTCAACAACAAGCGCAGACCACGGACGTACCGCAAATCAAAGCGTTCGCCGAAGAAACCTTGCCCAAACTGCAAAACCACCTGCAAATGGCCAGGGCGCTGCAAGCCAGTCGTTAGCACCAATGGCGCGGGTGACGTCGCCGGTCACCCGCGGGGCTTGGATCAACATTCATTCAATCCTGTTCCTTTGTTTCAGGGACGACAGTGCCGTCCAGAGGAATCGTTTCGCCCTCGCCGAGGTTGCGATATTTCTTTCTCAATTCTTCCAGCTGTTTGAGATCCAGTGATTCGAGCCCCAGCATCGCGTTCTGCGCTTCTTTCGTTACTCGCAATAACTCATCGATCTTCAAGTGCAAAATGTCCGTGTCGCGGTTCTGGGTGTTCTGGATCAGGAACACCATCAGGAAGGTGATGATGGTGGTCGAGGTGTTGATGATCAGCTGCCAGGTATCGTCGAAATGAAAAATCGGCCCGCTCAAACCCCACAGGATAATCAGAACGATCGCTCCCAGAAATGTCCGGGGCAGGCCGGCCCACAGGGAGAGTTTCTGTGCAATTTTTGCGAATTTCATTGCCGTGTTCCTCGTAGGGATGCGCCTGATTTTCAGACAGCACGGGCATAACGAAAATTCTGCTGAATATTGGCTGCGGGATGGAAGGCTGGTGTGGCTGAAGCCTCTGTCAGTGCTCGTCGCTCGGGGTTGAGTAGGTCGCAACCATTTCTACTGCCGAGGGAGTTGATCGATCGCGCTTTTCATCGGAATGCGGCCTATGGCTTGCCGCGTCTGGAATCTTTGGTTGGAATCTTTCTTTGTGCCGGTTTGTGTCTAGTATCAAATGGTGGTCAATTTGCCAGCATGCAAACACACGGATCGAAACCAAGTAAGAGGTCACTCATGGAATTCTTTGAGAAGTTAGCAAGCCTAGCCGCCAAGGTTCGTTTGCAAAGCGCAGCAATTCAGACGGAGGAGGCGACCAAGAATGCTTTCGTCATGCCTTTCATCAGTACGGTGCTGGGCTATGATGTCTTTGATCCGAGTGAGGTGACTCCAGAATTCGTTTGCGATATCGGAACGAAAAAAGGAGAAAAAATTGACTACGCAATCATGAAGGAAGGGGAGGTACAGATCCTCATCGAGTGCAAAAAAATAGGCGAATCGCTGCACATCAATCACGCCTCCCAGCTATTTCGCTATTTCCATGTCACCAGCGCTCGAATCTCTATCCTCACCAACGGCCAGGTCTATAAGTTCTTCACCGATCTGGATGCGCCCAACAAGATGGATGAGAAACCGTTTCTTGAACTCGATCTTCTGGATATCGATGAGTACTCCGTCCCCGAATTGATCAAGCTAACCAAGTCTGCATTCGACGTGGATTCGATCATCAATGCTGCAGGTGAGCTGAAATACGTCAGTCAGATCAAAAAGGTCATTGCTTCGCAGGTCATCAAACCTGATGACGACTTTGTAAAAGTCTTCGCCTCCCGAGTGTACGACGGGGTCATAACTCAGAAAGTCCGTGAGCAGTTCCACGAGCTGACGAGAAAAGCAGTCGTGCAGTTTCTCAATGATCAGATCAATGACCGACTCAAATCAGCTATGAGTGGTGCCATTCAGCCTGCGCTGGCATCGAGATCGGTTCCTGCCGGCGGCGGTGATCCGACAGATCAGCGTGACGAATCAGAGGATAAAGTGCTGACGACCCTGGAAGAATTGGAGGGTTATCACATTGTCCGTGCGGTGGTTCGTTCGGTTGTGGACGCTAAACGGATAGTGCAGCGCGATACGCAAAGCTATTTTGGGATCTTGCTCGATGACAACAATCGCAAGCCGATTTGTCGCCTTCATTTCAATCGTTCACAAAAGTACATTGGGATTTTTGACGAAGAGAAAAATGAAACGCGGCATCCGATTGGCTCGGTTGATGAGATTTACGATTATTCTGATCACTTGAAGAAGACAGTTGGATACTACGACTGACCTAAACAGCGTACAAAGAACCGGCTCCTTGAGGCTAATGCCAGTCAGTTAAGGACAAATCGGACCTGTAGGAGCCAGGCTTGCCGGCGAAAGCGCACTTAAGGACGCCTTCGCCGGCAAACCTGGCTCCTACGAAAAGCGGTTTGCTCGCTTAACTGAGCGGCATTAGGCCCTTGAGGCCGGTTTTTTTGTGCATATCTATTCACGCCGACAGCGTCACCTCAGTCTTCCATCTGAAGTACCCCACCGCTTCACAGCGCTGGTTGATCAGCATGAAATTCAGTTCGCAGGCTGTCACGCCCGTGCTCAGTTGCGAACACTCCCAATAATGATCATCGGCGCTGTGGCTGCCAGGCTGGGTCGGGTTGGCGGGGTCGGGTGCGGGGACTGTCTGGTCGCTGTGAACGATCAGTTTGGGCGGCGAAAGAACCCCGGCGTCGTCCACCGTCAGGTCGTGAAATACCACCGTATGTTCGGTCAGCAGGCTGACGGTTCTGCCGCGAATATGGAAGACCTTTCCGTTGCTGGCGGTCAGCGTTATTTTACTGTCATTTTCAGCACTTTGTGTCGTCGTGCTACTAGTCACGGGGAAGATGAAACCATCTTCAATCACCGTCGGCTTTTGCGGTTCAAGGCTGGGTTGCGGGTAGCGGGAAAGCAGCGATTCGGCATCGACGATCAGCAGCACGCTATTGGCTGTCACAGTACTCGCCGAAGGGGAGGTAATCGGTTCGGAAGTCATCATGGATTCCTTTCATGATGTTGACGCAAAACGGTAGCCGCTTCGGTTTCAAGCAAGACATCCTGTTCCGGCCGAGGCGGCAACGAACTGGGGTGACCCCTCGTTGCCAAGGGGTCGATTCCATCATCAGTTATGGATGGAAATGAACGGGTCCCACGAGCAGCAGCCGATAATCTGGCAGTTGCGGTCGACGATCAGGAAGTTGAAGTGATAGGTCACACGACCACACGCCAGGGTTTCCGAGGACCAGTAATGGTTGTCGACTTTCTGGCAGCTAGGCACTGACGGATTGCTGGTGTTGGGTACCGCAACGCAAGCGGTAGCGCGGCGCGGTGAAGGTGGGGAGATCAGCTCGTTGCCTGCGTTGCCGATGAACTTGTAGAAAATCACCGCGGTTTCGAAGCTCTGGGACAGGCTGGTTTCACGCCAGCGAATCAGATCGCCGACCTGGGCCTTGAGGTCCAGTTCGCCACCGGCCTGGCCGCTGACCACGTTATCCTGATTGGTGACCATGTAGACGTGCTTCCAGTCGATCAGCGTCGGCGAAGCAGGGTTTTTGCTGATGTTCGGGTAGTTTTTCAGAATGGTTTCGGTGTCGATGGAAACAAGTACATCCGTGACTCGAGACATAGTAAAGCTCCTTTGATAGTGATTACCTGGCTACCTACCAGGCACAACGCTTTGCCTTGCGGCCGTTGCGAACACACTACTGGGGGAACCCACTCGATCACGGGATACGAGCTGGCCTTGCTCCTTGCCTTGAAATGACGGGTTGGGTTCCTTCCAACAGGCCGCGAGTAGGACTATAGATGTCATTTTTATACTGTCAAAATCGCTTTGCTTGTCTGTCGACGAACGGTCCTTTCGGTTATTACTTTCACTGAATTGGCGATAAGAAAATGGCCATTCAGATTCCTGTGCCCTCCGAAGTCGGGTTAGGGCAGAGTTCATCGCTCGATGTATCGTAGCGAACCGGTTGTCTGCCGCTGGCGACAACCATGCACCAGCAGGAGAGCGATATGAGTTGGTCCGCCAAACAATACGTAGCGTTTGAAGATGAGCGCACGCGCCCGGCGCGTGACTTGCTGGCCGCCATCCCCCCGATGGACGTCCAATCGGCAATCGACATCGGTTGCGGCCCCGGTAATTCCACCGAGCTGCTGGTGCAGCGCTTTCCCAATGCCGCGGTGCGAGGGGTGGACAGTTCACCCGATATGATCGAGGCCGCTCGCAAGCGCTTGCCTCACCTGCGTTTCGACACTGCAGACATTGATGCCTGGAACGAGACCGGCCCGTTCGACGTGATTTTCGCCAACGCCGTGTTGCAGTGGCTGCCCGATCACGCCCGGTTGCTGCCGTCATTGGTGGCCAAGCTCGCGCCCGGCGGCAGCCTGGCGATTCAGATGCCCGACAACCTCAACGAACCGTCGCACAGGTTGATGCGCGAGATCGCAGCGAACGGCCCTTGGGCTGACAAACTGGCAAGGGCCGCGGGCCTGCGAACGGAAATGGAGGATGCGGGTGGTTACTACTCGATGCTGCGTGCCCATTGCACCCGCGTCGATGTATGGCGCACCACTTACTATCATCCCCTCGCGGACGGCGCATCGGGCGTGGTCGAGTGGTTCAAGGGCAGCGGTTTACGGCCTTTTCTTGAGCCGCTGAATGAAGCGGAGCGGGTGGAGTATCTCAAGCAGTATCAGGCGGCGATCGAGCAGGCCTATCCGGCGCTGAGCGATGGTTCGGTACTGTTGCCATTTCCGCGGTTGTTCTTGGTGGCGACGCGCTGACCTACAAAGGGACATTCGTGGTCGTTTGTCCCTTTGATTGATCAACCTCCGAACCATCAGCCCTGCTGCAAAACCTTGAGCGCCGCCGAGGCCAGAAACCCGGAGCGACTTTTCTCTTCCGGATGATGCAGTACGTATTCGTCGATACGGTTGAGCAAGTAGCCGGGCAAGGTGATGTTGAGTTTCTGGGCCTTGCCCAGGTATTTGGTGACATCGATGTCCACCACAGCCCACGTACACCCTGCGTACTGTGGATTGGCCGCATGCAGGGTCACTTTGTTGGCGGGTGGAATCGGTGATCCGTCTTCGGCCAGTATTTCGAAATGGCCTTCGATGGCTTCGCGCGCCATGGCCATGGCGTCATCCAGATCCTCCCCAGCGGAGAAACAACCCGGAATATCCGGTACGTCAACACCCCAGGCGTGTTCATCATCGCCCATGGAGATTGCAATTGGGTAAAGCATGTTCGTCATTCTCCGAAGGCGCTGTCCATCGACTCGTCATAGCAGCGCCTGTTGCAAAATACTGATGGCCGTTTTTTTGAGCAGATCCTTTTTCGGATGGGGAACCGTTACCAGTCCCGGCTTGGTCGGGTGCTTGAAATGGTGATGGCTCCCCTTGATTCGTACCAGATACCAGCCATCTGCAACGATTTGGCTTATCAAAAACCGGCTATTCACATCACCTCCCTGTGGTGTGCTTGTGGTTACTATACCTACTGAAATCCACTAATCAACACTATAACCACCAATGCATCCTGAGCACTGATGTGTTAACGGCGTGAAATGAGTCTAGGAGGGCAATTGGCGATGGCTTGGGGAGGTGCGGCTTTCTGTATTGCAGGGTTTTGCCACGGTGCTGAAGAGCAAGAGGCGCTCAAATTTCAGGTATAAAAAAACCGGCCACTTCGGACCGGTTCTTGTGTTCCCTGACACGCAGTAGCTTCTAAATCAGCTGATCAATCAAAACCGCGTTGGTATAGATCAAGCTTCCATCGCTCGCTCGATGCCCGACCAAATGGAACTGACCGCGACCGTGCTGCAAGTAGACGCGCATTTGGCAGTCGGACAAGGGGTCGTATCCCTCTGGCAAGACCAAATCCATTGAGCTCATGTCGACATCGACCATGGCTTCAGGCTCATGGGTTTTCTGTAGGCGTTCTTCAGCTTCCTCCAGACGCAGATGGAGGGGGCCATCGACATCAAAACTGATCTCACCCACCGGGGTGGACTTTGGGGCGCCGCTGGGTTTGCACCAGCCTTCGATCGTCAGGTTACTCATGACGAAACCTCCGTCGTGGACTGCTGGACTCTGTAGCTCTTGTCTCTTCTCAAGCCATCCGCTTCTGGCCAGTTCTGCCATCCGTCATCAGAATTGAGTATAGCTGGCAACCCGGCCTCGCTTGCGGTACCCGTGTCAATTCGCTACGCCCATTTAGTCTTGAGAGACGTAATGCTGAATATCCATAGTTATATGTAGCGAATAGCTTTAAACGATTAACTTAATGTTCGAATTGGAATATCTGGCCAACAGGTTTTTCAGAAAAAGCGCGTGTTCCGTCCGTGCACTATACTTCCTGCTGACTTTACCGTCGGAATGGATGGTGTTTGTCTGCCCTGCTTGGACGTCAGTGGCGATGCGCTTGCATAACCAGTGAACAACAGGAATAGGATGAAGAGAAAATGGCAATAGCAATTATCTTGATACTAATCGTTATTGCATCAGTGTTGTTCCATGTACTAGCGCCTTGGCATGCGACACCGGCAGCCTCCAACTGGGGGTCCATAGACACCACCCTGTTCATCACCCTGATCATTAGCGGAATATTTTTCATCGCCATCACGGTATTTATGGCGGTAGCCGTGATGCGTTATCGTCACAAGGAGGGTTCCAGGGCGCACTACCAGCCAGAAAGTAAAAAACTGGAAACATGGTTAATTATCGTGACCTCGATAGGGATTGCCGCGATGTTGGCGCCAGGTCTGGTTGTTTACAGTGATTTCATCAATGTGCCGAAAAATGCTTATGAACTTGAAGTGGTCGCCCAGCAGTGGCAGTGGGCCTTTCGTTTTGCCGGCCAGGACGGGAAGCTGGGGAAATCGGATATCAAGTTTGTTGATTTCACCAACCCCCTCGGCCTTGATCCCAAGGACCCTGTCGGGCAGGACGATGTGCTTATAAAGAGCAATGAAGTTCGCCTTCCGCTCGATCAGCCAGTTAAAGTTTTACTGCGCTCTAAAGATGTGCTGCACAATTTTTATATCCCGCAAATTCGCAGCAAGATGGACATGGTGCCGGGGATGGTGTCGTACTTTTGGTTTACACCAACTAAAACCGGGAAATATGAAATCCTTTGTGCTGAATATTGTGGTTTAGGTCATTACAACATGCGCGGCCAGATGATCGTGGAAGAGCAGGGCGCCTTCGATCAATGGCTGAACAGCCAACCGACTTTTGCGCAGACATTAACGACAGCTGCCAAACCCAGTCAGGACAGCGTGCTGGAAAAAGGTCGCTTGTTGGTCGAAAAATACGGCTGCGGTGCCTGCCATAGCCAGGATGGCAGTACCCGTCTCGGCCCGGGATGGAAGGGGCTTTACGGCCGCACTGAACAGTTTGCCGATGGCACCCGTGCGCTGGTCGATGAGGCTTACCTGAAAGAGTCGATCCTCGATCCGAAGGCCCGGCTGGTACAGGGCTACCCGCCAGTCATGGTGGCCTATACTCTCACTGAAGATGAACTGGGTGCTGTCGTCGCCCTGATCAAATCACTGGGTGCCGCGCAGCAAGAACCTTCTGCCAGCGAAAAACTGGACAGAGGTGATGACTTGGCGACGCAGGGGCAGCGGCTGGCCGAGTCGCTCGGCTGTCTGGCCTGCCACAGTGTCGATGGCAGCAAGGGCGTCGGCCCCAGCTGGCAGGGCCTGTATGGCGAGACCGTAACCCTTGCCGACGGCACGAGTATCAAAGCCGATGAGGGCTATATAAAGGATTCGATTCTTAATCCCGGCGCCAAAATCGTCAAAGGCTACGCAGCCGTCATGCCGGCCTTTACCCTGAGTGATCAGGAGTTGAACGCACTGATCGCTTTTATCAAATCCAAAGCGAAAGCCGACGCTGATGCGAGCAAGGCGGAGCCAGGGAAGTAGCCGTAAAGCAGCCAGGAATGCACCGAAACTTCGAACAGGAGGATGACGTGATGGCCTATGCGGAGCAAGCCGAAACAGAAGCACTACACGAGCCCAAAAGCTTCCTGACCAAATATATCTGGAGTCAGGACCACAAGGTCATAGCCATTCAATATTCCTTGACGGCTTTATTCGTGGGCGTTATCGCCGTGGTGTTGTCCGGCTTGATGCGCATACAGATTGGCTTCCCCGGCGCTTTGGAGTTCATGGACGCCAGTGCTTACTATCAGGCGATGACCATGCACGGCATGATCATGGTCATTTACTTGCTGACGGCCTTGTTTCTGGGTGGCTTCGGTAACTATCTGATCCCGCTGATGGTGGGCGCCCGCGACATGGTCTTCCCCTATGTCAACATGCTGAGTTACTGGTTCTACCTGGTAGCGGTAGTGGTGTTGCTCTCCAGTTTCTTTGTTCCTGGCGGCCCCACCGGTTCGGGCTGGACGCTCTATCCGCCGCAGTCCATTTCTCAGGGGACACCGGGGGTCGAGTGGGGCATCGTCCTGATGCTCGTCTCACTGGCAATTTTTATTGTCGCGGCCACCATGGGCGGGTTGAACTACGTCACCACGGTGTTGCAGGCGCGCACGCACGGCATGACATTGTTTCGCATGCCGCTCTCCGTATGGGGAATCTTCATGGCCTCGATTATGGCCTTGCTGGCTTTCCCTGCGTTGTTCGTCAGCGCGGTCATGATGCTGTTTGACAAGCTATTGGGCACCAGCTTCTTTATGCCGGCGATGATCTCGCTGGGGCAGCAGCTCGATCACCAGGGTGGCAGCCCGATATTATTTCAGCACCTGTTCTGGTTCTTCGGCCACCCGGAGGTCTACATCGTTGCTCTCCCTGCGTTTGGTCTGGTCTCCGACTTGATCAGCACGCATGCGCGTAAAAATATCTTCGGCTACCGAATGATGGTGTGGGCCATTATTGCGATTGGCGTACTCAGCTTTGTGGTCTGGGCGCACCATATGTATGTCAGCGGAATGAACCCTTACTTTGGCTTTTTCTTCGCCGTTACCACCTTGATCATCGCGGTGCCGACCGCACTGAAAGTCTACAACTGGGTGCTGACCCTGTGGCGCGGCGACATTCATCTGACCGTGCCGATGCTGTTTGCCCTGGCCTTTATCATCACCTTCCTGGTCGGCGGTCTGACCGGGTTGTTTCTCGGCAATGTGATCGTGGATATTCCGCTCTCGGACACCTATTTCGTCGTCGCCCATTTTCATATGGTCATGGGGGTCGCGCCGGTACTGGTGGTGTTCGGCGGTATTTATCATTGGTTCCCGAAAGTCACCGGGCGCATGTTGAACGACACCCTGGGCAAGCTGCATTTCTGGATTACCTTTCTGGGTACCTACGCCATCTTCTTCCCCATGCACTACCTCGGTTTTCAGGGCATGCCTCGCCGCTACTACGCCTATGAAAACTACGCGTTCATCCCGCAGTCGGCGCAAGAATTGAATGCCTTCATTACGGTGATCGCATTGACCGTCGGCGTTTCCCAGTTGCTGTTTCTGTTCAACCTGGCCTGGAGCGCATTCAAGGGCAGGCCTGCAGGCAGTAACCCCTGGGGTGCGGCCAGTCTGGAATGGCAAACGCCGAACACCCCGCCGATACACGGTAACTGGGGAGCGAAGCTGCCGGTCGTGCATCGCTGGGCCTATGACTACAGTGTGCCGGGGATAGAACAGGATTTCGTTCCGCAAACGGTCTCCGCCGAGGAGCTTGAGCAAATGCGGCAACTCAGTGCCGAAGCCAAGATAGCGGACGTTAAAACATGAGCAGACTGCTATTGAGAAACGCCGACGGTGCTGACCCCGGCGGCAGTTGGAGTCGCGACCCAGGAAGTCTCCAGGCCCCCGAGGGTGCCGATAGAGGCCAAATCGCAAGAGTGGGCCTGCGCTTGTTTCTGGTCGTGGTGAGTTCGTTATTCTTTCTCTTCCTTTTCGCCTTTATTGCCCGTTCACAAATGGCCGACTGGCTACCCCTGACAGACCCCTTGGCGCCGTTAGCCAATCTCTGGCAGCTATGGCTGAATTCGGCTTTTCTGGTATTCAGTTGCGTCGCACTGCAGTGGTCGCGTATGGCCGCCCGGCAGGCTCGGCTGGACGCTACGATCATTGGTTTTGCATTGGGGGGCGTGTTTGCCATCGCCTTTCTGGTGGGGCAACTCTGGGTCTGGCAGCAGTTTGTGGCCTGGGGCTACTTTGTCGCCAGCAATCCGGCCAACAGTTTCTTCTACCTGTTGACTGGCCTGCATGGGCTCCACCTGCTGGGCGGGCTGATAGCCTGGAGCATAATCGTCGCTAAATTCCTGCGTCGCGTGCCGTTGCCGCAACTGCGCGTCAGCGTAGAACTCTGTACCACCTATTGGCACTACTTACTGGGTCTTTGGTTCGTGCTATTCGCTTTGCTGGCCAGCACGCCGCAAACCTATGAAGCGATCGCCAGATTCTGCGGCCTGAGGTGAAAATCCATGGCATCGCCCCCACTTGCCCCAGTCGAATCCAGTTCATCCAATCCACCAGACTCACCGCCTGCACTGGGATGGCAGGGCATCGCCAGCGACTGGTCCTCGGATAGAGAGGCCTTCAAGCAGGTCCCTTGGGGCAAGGCGATGATGTGGATATTCCTGCTCAGCGATACGTTCATATTCACCTGTTTTTTGACCGGCTACATGTCGGTACGCATGACCATCACCACCGACTGGCCGAACCCCAGCGAAGTGTTCGCATTGACGATTGGCGGTAAAGAAATCCCGCTTATTCTGATCGCCATCATGACCTTTGTGCTGATCAGTAGCAGTGGCACCATGGCCATGGCCGTTAATTTCGCCTATCGCCGTGATCGCGCGAAAACCACTGCCCTGATGCTGGCGACCGCCGCCTTGGGTGTGACCTTCGTCGGCATGCAGGCATTTGAATGGAGCAAGCTCATCGCAGAAGGGGTGCGTCCTTGGGGGAACCCCATGGGGGCGGCGCAATTTGGTGCCAGCTTTTTCATGATTACCGGTTTCCACGGACTGCATGTGTCAATCGGCGCCCTCTACCTCAGCATTGTGGCGTTGAAAGTACTGCGGGGAGATTATGAGCGTTCCGGAAACTATCAAAACGTCGAGATAGCCGGGCTTTACTGGCACTTCGTGGATTTGGTGTGGGTGTTTATTTTTGCATTCTTCTATTTATGGTAGAGGAGCACGGGTGATGGCACATGCTCAGGGTCAGCAACATCCAATCAGCTTGTACCTTAAAATCTGGGGGCTGTTATTCGTCCTCAGCACGCTGTCGTACCTTGTCGACTACTTCCACTTCCATGGCTACCTTCGGTGGTCCCTGATTATCACTTTCATGTTGTTGAAGGCAGGTTTGATTGTCTCCATCTTCATGCATATGGCCTGGGAACGGTTGGCCATGGTCTACGCCATATTGGTGCCACCGTTATGTTTACTGGTGCTCGTCGGACTGATGGCCACCGAGGCGGACTATGTTTTCCTCAGCCGGGTCATTTCCTTCGGCCAGTAAGCAGCTTCCAGCTTTCAGATGGCCATGAGTCTTCAGGGCTAACCCGATATCACTCGCTTGAACTGATGCCATTTGTGCTGCCAGGCCACTGTCCAGTGGGGGGCTGCCGTTCCCGTGCCGGCGATCGTCAGCGTTGGATGATGTTCGATTACCCGGTCCAATATCGGTTCCTGATTCGGTTCAACATCCACGAAGAAGATATGTTTTCCCTCTTCTACCATCTGTTTAAAACTGCGGAAGTGAGCGTTCGGTACCTGGATGCCAAAAAAACCGCCTTCCCAGATGCAGAAGCCAAATATAACGATGGCCAGGAAGATAAAAGGCACCCAGCCTGCGGCGGATTCGGTCCAGCCCATCCAATAGGCGCCGCCAAGGACCAGCGCCGCGAGTGGCACGCCGACCACAGCTCCAATCTCGCCAGAGTGAACAACATCCTGTTTCATCAACGAGTTAACCTCGTGGAGGTGATGTTCTTCAACATCAGCCACTTGTTCACTGAGCACATGAATTTGTTCGGTATTGATGCCGTTGGCTTCCAGTTCATTTTCAACGGCCTCGAGATCGTCGAGATTGTCACTGATGTAATAGTGCCGATTCATGCCACACCTCCCATCTCGTGTTGGCTGTAGACCTCCTTTGTCCTGCAGCCGTTAACTGAGATTTGCAGTCGATGTCTGTGCACGTGGGGAACGCTGCACGCTTGATGCAATTCGTAGGAAGTATAGCATTCGCTAGCATGCTGAGTTGACGGCGTCAAGGTCTGGAGGATCACCAAACCCCAGACACAAAAAAACCGCCCATCAAGGCCGGTTTTTCTTTACCTGCATCCCCCGTCAAAAAACGACGTGAGACAAAAATTCGATTGGAGCGGGTGAAGGGAATCGAACCCTCGTTATCAGCTTGGGAAGCTATTATTGGCGTAATGCCATCATCTGCCGGGGAATATTATTAACCCCCCTTGGCCCAGTAGAATCTAGCCTTTCAGCGTGGTGCGGCATTCAGTACTTGTTCAGCTCGGACCAGAGTGTCCAGCGAACTGTCACCACGAACTGTCACCAACTACTAGAACGAGACATCGATGCTCACGGATAAGCAGATACGGGCGCTGCAGCCACGGGAAAAGCTATACGTCATATCGGACGGGCGTAGCGCGAGGGGAGAGGGGGTGTTGCTACTCAAGATCCGCTATCTGCAGAACAAGGTCCAGTTCGGGCTGCTAAGCAATCCGGTGGCCAGTATCCCCGTACAGGGCCGACTGGGAGCAACCGGGTAATCGGGCGTTGTCCGTTGCTGAACTCAAATCCCTATGGAATCTGCTGCCTGAACAGCTTTCCCTTGTGACGTCTGAGTTGATCAAGTTCCTGATTGCATCAGGTGGCCAGCGCCCCCAGCAATTACTGGGCACCACGCGAAAGCAATATTTCGACGATCACCTGGTCATCCGTAGTCTCAAGGGTGTCGACGGTGAGCGGATCTTGCACGCGGTGCCCTACAACAGATTGATGCGACAAAGCCTCAAGACGCTGGATGAGATCAGCGAAACGAGCGCGTATCGTTTCATGGGGAAGATGGAAGACAAGCCGCTGCACACGCAGTCATTGTCCAGGGCCGTGACTAAACTCTACAGCCGACACACAAAGCATTTCGACGGGCCGTTTACGCTGAGGGATCTTTGAAGAACTTGTAAAACACTAATGGGAGTAGCAGGTTTGGAGAAAGAATTGCGCGATCGTATTCAGGGGCACGCATTTAACGATGTGTCATCCAAACATTACGATCGTTATGACTACTTCAAAGAGAAGCAATACGGGCTGCAACGTTGGGGGGGGATGGCTTGAAAAGAATATTATTGAAGCTTAGTAATTGTCAGAGATAAAGGCTGGCTGATTGCCAAAAGTTCTTGGTGGTTATCAGCCAAATCCAGTATTTTTCTCATGGCTCGCACTATTAGGTGGTGCCTAGTTCGTTGTGTCGTTTTCAGGTTTTTTTGACTTTGAGAGTTTTTGAAAAGATTCGGCAAACTGTAGAGCTTTGTCCATCATTTTCGGATCGAACTTGTCAGGATCGTGCCCTGAAAATGCGGATGCCGAATTTATGTTCCAGTGTTCGAAAGCTTCTTTTACCTGTGACCATTCTGCGTCTACTCCGTATGACTGGAGATAGAATTTCCCAAAGTTGATAGCATGTTTGCGCTCGCCGTTTTTTATTGATTCATGCATGAATGATTGTCCGTACATAAAACAATATTTCGAGAGTGCAACAAATAATCCGATTACGATAACACCTTTAAAAGCGAAAAATACTACCTGGGACCATTCTACGATTTCTTTCCCTTCAACAGGTGATAGGCCTTTAGCACCGAAAAAAATGCCAGTAGCGACTCCCAATATCAATGCGATCGTGCCGGCGATTGACCAGTTACGAGATATTTTATGATATTTCGTTGCCGCAGAGTCTAGTGATGTAATGGATTCGTTAACGTATTCGCTGGATCTGCGTTCAATGTTTCGTCGTGTTTCCTCTTTGTATTTTTCTTTCTCACGCTCTAACTCTGCGTACTCACTAGATATTTTGGCTTGATGGGCTTCGACTTGGATTTCTAAGCTCTTTTTCTCTTCCTCTAGTATGTTGGCTCTTTGTTGGAGTACTGCCTGCTCAGCATTAAATTTATCTAGTAGAGTCAGTTCTTTTTTACGGAGCTCTTCAGTTAGATGGTTTGCCTCGTTGCTAAATTTTTTGTCTCTTGCTTTGTGTTCGGAAATCAACTTGTCTCTGAGCTGTTCTAGCTCTTTACGCTGTTGTTCTACTTGTTCTCGGTAAGTTCGCTCGCGATCATAGTTTAGTTTTTCTTGAGCTTCAAGTTCGCTAATTCTGTTTTCAAGTTCAGTCTCAAGTGCTCTAGATCTTTTAGATAATACTGACGAAGAAGAGGTTTCCAGATCTTTGTGTATTAGGACGAAATCATCAGGGTTGAAGATTTCACGGCCGTCATCGCCGAAAGCTTGCAGGCTCTCATTTTTTACTTTATATAGTTTGAGCTCGCCTAAGTTTGCGACTTCCTTGCCGGTGAATTTACATTTTAATCCATCTCTTTTTGAGATAATTGATTTAAGTTGTCTTTCACTATTCATGCTTTTCGTCGCGTAATTGGTGTGGGTTTTGGGGGCGTTACTCGAATAGCGATATGTTCGACGGTGCATTCGCACAAGTCAATGGCTCATTGCTATCAGAAATCTTTGAATTCAGCACGGGACAATGCTGAATTCAGATCGATAAGTCAGTGGGATAGCTACGATGCGGCGGTCACCGGGACTCCTGTGCTTTCCATTTTTCAGGGTTTTCCTGCCACGAAATAATCGCGGACTCTCGCCATCGGGGAAAAAGGTGACGGATTTATTTATCAGCAAACAACTAGACCGGTCACGACTCGACCAAATCCCGGGTACAAAAAAACGGCTATCAAGGCCGTTTTTTCTAATCCACCCCTGCGCCTTATCCAGATTCGCCGAAAGATCCTTCTTCGCCTGCACCCATCTCTCGATCCTCAAACGCAGAACGCACGGCCTCCACGACGCGTCCCGCCATGCGCTCATCTTCAAGCTGCGGGTACCCTTTCTTTAGCTTGCCGGACACCACCCAGCCGTTCTCCTTGAGGGAGCGGATGATGCGGTTCGCATCCAGGTCTGGCATTTCCAGTACCTCTTTCAGCTGCTCCTGAGCTCGCTGAAAGATCATCAGTACTCTGGCTTCATCCGCCATTTCCTTTCGAATCGTGTGCTCGACGACGCGTGCGGTGTACAGGACATGTTCGGTCAGATCGGGATACCGCCAGGCAAAGCACGCGTCCTCGTACTCATCGAAGATGAAGTTGCTGCGAGTCCCGTCCTCGTAGGTCACGAGTTCGCCGAACCGATAGGCCGCTGCGTAACGTCGCATGAACGGTCGCGAGAACACTTCGAGCGTACGGTCATAGCCGGCCCTGAAGTCGATCGAACTCGTGATTGTGGCTGACACCGGCAGTATCACGCCGTCGGGCACGGCCTTATCGCGAATCAGGGAGTCGTTGATCAGGAAGCGATGAATCCGGCCATTGCCATCGCGCATGGGATGGATGTACACGAAGCCAAATGCCAACACAGCGGCACGTGCCAAGGATTCCGCACCACGCGTTGCAACTTCAAACTCGTTGAGTCCTGCCAATAGCTGTGCAAGATCCGCGAAATGGGGGGCAATGTAATGCACGATGTCCTCGCGCATCGTGGCCTGCCCCACAAACACAGGGGAGCGCCGCAAGCCCAGTCCAATAGCATCACGCCCCAGAATGCCGGCTTGCAGGGAGTGCAGGCTGTCGTTGCTCAACGGGTCTTTGATATGTCCGCAATACTGGGCGATGACATGGGCAAACCGCTGGATGCGATCGGCCTGGTCGGCTTCCTTTTCGATGAGAAAGCTCGCGCGCGATTCCTTGAATGTCAGCCAACTGGCGGTACGCATCAGGATGTCGGGGCCAAAGGCCTGATCTAATTCATCCAATGCCTCGCGTAGATCGAATTGCAGGGCCTCCTGCACTGGCGCCGTACGACGAACCAAGGGGCAGAACCCAGCCGTCCCCGGCAGGTTGTTATTGACTCGCCAACGCCGCGTTCGCAGTGCCTCGCGACGAGTCAGGTAATCTTGTGGCGAAAGTACATCAACATAGCCGCCATTGGTCACGTCTGGCACATCCAGACGTTCCCCTGTCAGCCATTCGTAGAGGAATCCCGTGCGACGGGCATACTGGCCGAATGGCTCCCGTCGACACCAGTCTTCGACAGGCTGCGGACCTATGGCCGCAAACAGGCGGGCGAAGAACTCGAGATGGATCTCTTCGTATTTGAGGCCGAATTCGAAGTGTCCTGCGAAATCGTCTGCGGGCCGATAGCTTGCCGGATACCGGTTCTCCACATTTCCGTCACTTTCGCGACTGACGCGTACAGTGCCGATCATCGAGTCGACGCGTAGGGGCTGTGCCAGTGCGATGTCGTAACGGTTCGCGAGGGCCTTGAAACCGACTTGCATTGACGAAATCCTTTACTGGGGCAAGAAAAACGCTAACAGAACGTCGATCATATGCGAAAACGCTAATTTCCGTAGATATGAAAATATTAATACTTGATGAAATTCGATAATAAATCCGTGTTTTTCGAAAAAAACGCTAACAGACTTCAGGGTAGTCGCTAACGCCCCGAGAGCACTTACTCATCGATCAGTGGACAATGGACGAAAATGGGGAGATGACTCAGAGCCCGATTCCACCAAACCCCAGACACAAAAAAACCGGCCATCAAGGCCGGTTTTCCTTTACCTGCATCCCCCGCCAAAAAAACTGACGTGAGACAAAAATTCGATTGGAGCGGGTGAAGGGAATCGAACCCTCGTTATCAGCTTGGGAAGCTGGAGTAATGCCATTATACGACACCCGCTCAGAGCGGCTGACTTTGTACCAGATGTGCGCGTGAAAATGAAGTTTTTCTTTGCACGCGATGGCTTTAGCACGGGGAAAACGAAAGCAGAGACCGCATTGCGGTCATTCGCGGGCAAGCCTCGCTCCTACAGGAATGCGCTTAACGCTGCAGGGCTGAGCTTGCTCGCGATGACTCTGTTTCAGATTGCCAATGCATGCTGGTCCTGGACGTAGTGGTAACGCGGTCGGCTTTCGTGTTGCGCCGGTTTCAGGAAGCCCAGCAGTGCGTTGCGGCTGTCCCGGCAGGCGGCTTTGTGCTCCATGTCGAGAAAGTGGCCGGTGGCCTGAAGGGTGCTGAAGGTGCTGTGCTGCACGTGGCCGGCGAACAGCCTGGCATCGGCGGCGGCGGTGTACTCGTCCCATTCGCCGTTCATGAACAGCACTGGCACGTTGATTTTCTTTGCCGCATTCAGATAGCAGTTGCGATCACTGTTGAGCACGTCGCTGATGTGAAAGTGCATCTGCCCGTATTCATGTTCGGCCAACGAACTGACGTGACGGTAGTTGAAACGCTTGAACAGCGAGGGCAGGTGTTTGCCGATGGTGCTGTTCACCAAGTCACCGACCCGGTTACCGTCCCGGCTGCCGAGATAATCGACACCGCGTTCAAGGTAGTCGAGCATGTGCTCGTTGACCACCGGCGAGAACGAGCTGATCACGGCCTTTTCGATGCGCCGTGGCCGTTGGGCCAGGGCGACGAGCGTGGCGGCGCCACCAAAGGAAAACGACAGCACGTGTTCGGCGGCGAAGTGGTCGATCAACTCAAGGAGGATCTGCCCTTCGATTTCCTTGGTCAGCATTTTCTCATGCAGGTTGTGGGCCTTCGACTTGCCCGCGTAGGGCTGGTCGTAGCACACCACATTGAACTGCGGATAAAGGTTTTTCACGGTTTGGGCAAACGACGCAGTCGTGGACATCGAGCCGTTGACCAGAATAATGGTCTTCTCTGCGGCGTCTGCGCGATAGAACTCCGTGTAAACCCGGTACTGACCCTGTATATCCAGCACAGCGATTTCTGGCCTCATGTCATAAGACTCCTGGCAAGCGGGTATGCGCGCAAATCAGATTGCACGAGCTTTGTGACAGGTAGGCATACGCCTGGAATTTTGAAGGCCCATGTCGATCCATTGCTGGCTGGTCGACGGGTATTGTTATAAGCGGGCAGTTTGCCGGGGGAAGGCGGAACCTGAGGGTTCTCTGCCGGCAAAAAGTTTCTTAGAGTAGTTTTGTGACTCGTCGGTCACGTTTCGCGCCGACGTCCTGATTCAAGCAGGGGTCACGTCATCGCGCAAGTATCTTTCGTAAAATTTTCAGCGGCTTCTGCTGAGCGGTCGCCTGCTTAGATCATTCGGATCTCTTCGCTGCTCAACGGCCGGTATTCGCCGGGCTTCAACACAGCGTCGAGCGCCAGTGGCCCCATGCGCTCGCGGTGCAGGCGTATCACCTTGTTATCGAAGTGGCCGAACATCCGTTTAACCTGATGATAGCGGCCCTCGACGATGCTCAGGCGCGCAGATGTTGGCCCGAGTACGACCAGTTCGGCAGGTTGTGTGATGAGGTCTTCGAAGGCGAAATACAGCCCTTTGGCGAAGGTGATCGCGTATTCGGCAGTGATGTCCTGCTCGGTCTCGACGTAGTAGACCTTGGGCAGTTTGGTCTGCGGTTGGGTCAGGCGTCGCGACCAGTTGCCATCGTTGGTGATCAGCATCAGGCCGGTGGTGTTGAAGTCCAGGCGACCGGCGATGTGCAAGTCTTCCTTGTCCGGTTCGTCGATCAGGTCGAGCACCGTCGGGTGTTGCGGGTCGCGGGTGGCACTGACGCAGCCGGGTGGTTTGTGCAGCATGAAGTAGCGGGCCGGCTTGCCAGCTTGCAGCACCTCGTCGTCGACTTCCACGCGGCTGAATTCCAGTACCTCGGCGTGAGGGTCGCTGACGACTTCTCCGTCGACCCTGACGCGTTTTTCCACCAGCAACAGGCGTACCTGCTTACGGTTGAAGCGGGGCAGGTTGCTGAGGAAGCGGTCAACGCGCATGACGAGTGTTCGATGGAAAAGGATCGTGCATCTTAGGTGATCGGCCAGGCGGCTACTTGCAACTGCATCTCGACTTGGGCGCAGGCCGGGCACAGGCAGGACTTGTCGCGCAACTCGGCGGGCAACGCCTGGAGCACCGCCGGATCGATGCTGACGCCGTAGCACCAGCAGGCACGATCGACGGTTCGCGGGTCAGCCAGGCTGCAGTCGTTGGAGGCGCCGCAAGCCGGGCAGAGGTCAGGTTTATTCATGAAGGAGCATTCGATTACGGCCGGTTTGCTTGGCCCGAGACCGCGCATGATCGGCCGGCAAGCACTCCTGCGCAAGCCGGCGATCCTGGAAATCAACGCCGATCGTTCAGATACGCACGCCACCCGCCCAAATGACTGATATCCACCGCCCCCTCCAGCCCATAAGGCTCACAGATAAACCCACTCTCCCACCGCCCATCCGCCAGTTGTACCTTGCCCAACCCCAGCGGCGCAGGAATGGCGGTCAGGAACGAACCCAACTCGCTGCTTGGCAACTCCCATACTTCCACCGCAATCGCTGCGCCACCTTCTTTCACTCGGACCATGCCAGGGCGATAGGGTGGGCCACCGGCCAGGGCATACAGCTGATAGTCGGGGGAACTGTGAGTGGCTTCGAGCAAACGGGCTCCACGCTGCTTGAGTTGCCAGTTCAGCGCCAGCCCATCCAGATGTGCTCCGCAGACCACCAGCCGTGCGCGATCATTGCGCGCAATATTTGTCGGCGCAGGCGCGGCCAACCCTTGCTGACGTTGCAAGGTATCCGCCACGCTCAACAGATATTGATCGGTAAACACCCGTCCGAACAACGTCACGCCCCATGGCAAACCATTGCCCATGAACCCGCTGGGCACGGCGACGGCGGCGTAATCGAGCAGGTTCATGAAGTTGGTGTAGTAGCCCAGTTCCGAGTTGCGCAGCACCGGTTCGGCCGCAAGCTCCGCCCGTGTCACCGGGCGGCCGATGGTTGGCGTGACCACGCAATCAAGGCCTTCCAGAGCTTTGTCGCACAGTGCTTTCAAAGCCTGCAGACGGTATTGGGCACGGAAGGTTTGCACGCCGGTCACCGCTGGCGCCTTGTCCAATACGGCGCGAATCACCGGCAGCACGGCTTGAGGATGTTGCTCCATCAACTCGCCGGCCACGCTGTAACGCTCCGCCACCCACGGCCCTTCATAGAGCAACCGCGCCGCTTCGAGAAACGGCGACAAATCCAGTTCGACCGCTTCGCCGCCCATGGCTTTGAGCTGGTCGATGGCGTCACCGAAGAGCAACGGGCCTTCAGGACAGCCGAAGAACGCCAGATCCTGCGCACGGGGTACGCCGAAACGCAATGGACGCGGTGTGCCGAAGGCCGAACCATCATTCCACAGCGGATTACTGCGGCTGTATTCGTCCCGTGGATCGAGATGAGCGGTGAGCGCGAGCAACTGACTGGCTTCCCGTGCCGTGGCTGTGAAGGTCGTGACGCAATCGAGCGTTCGACAGGCTGGAACCACTCCGGCCGTGGAGATCAGCCCTTTGCTGGCTTTCAAACCGACCAGATTATTCAATGCCGCCGGCACGCGACCGGAGCCAGCCGTGTCCGTGCCCAAGGAAAAACTCGCCACGCCGAGTGCCACCGCCAATGAAGATCCGGCGCTGGAACCGCCCGACGGATACTCCGGCAACACGCTGTTCGGGCAAGCGCCATACGGCGAGCGGCTGCCATTGAGGCCAGTGGCGAACTGGTCGAGATTGGTCTTGCCCAACGGAATCGCACCCAGCGCCAGCAGTTGCTCGACGACGGTTGCCGAGCGCTCCGGCACATAGGCAAACGCCGGGCACGCTGCCGTGGTGGGAATGCCCGCCAGGTCGATGTTGTCCTTGATCGCGAACGGCACGCCGTACAGCGGCAGGCTGCCTGGGTCACGACCGTCGAGTGCGGCGAGGTACGGTTCCAGTTCCTCGACACTGAGCAAATGGATGAACAGGTGATAGTCCGGGTTCAGTGCCGCGGCTTTTTCCCGCAGGTTCAACAGCAGTTGCCGAGGCGTGATTTGGCCTTGGTGGTAAGCGTTGCGCAGGGCGTCGAGTTGCAGATTGATGTTCATGGCGTTAATCCTTTTCTAATGGCTTGAGTCGAGTTCCAGCACCACCACACGCTGCCCGGCGCGCACCGGCGAACCCGGTTGCACGCGAATCTCGCGCACCACGCCCGCCATGGGCGCGAGCAGCGGGATTTCCATCTTCATCGACTCCAGAATCACCAGCACATCCCCCGCCGCGACCCGGCTGCCAGCCTGCACCTGAACCTGCCAGAGGTTGCCGGCGATGTGGCTGTCGATGCTCTGCTGACCGTCGGCCAGCGGTGCATCTTCGGTCACTTCCGGAGCCAGCTCTTCGCTGTCGAAATGCGCCTGGCCGCTGGCTATCCAGCGTTCGCGCTCGGCGTTGAACGCGCTTTTTTGCTGATCCCGAAATGCCGCGATGCCCTGGGCTTCTTTCGCCAAAAACGCCTGGTAATCCGCCAGATTCAGCTGACTGTGTTCGATGTTCAGATCAAAACGCCCAAGCGGGAAATCCCGACGAATGCGCAGCAGTTCATCGGCGCTCACCGGGTAGAAGCGGATCTGATCGAAGAAGCGCAGCAGCCACGGCTTGCCGTCGAACGCTGCAACCTCACGGTAGCGGTTCCACATCTGCAAGGTGCGGCCGACGAACTGATAACCACCGGGGCCTTCCATGCCGTACACGCACATGTAGGCGCCGCCGATGCCTACTGAGTTTTCCGCGGTCCAGGTGCGGGCCGGGTTGTACTTGGTCGTCACCAGGCGATGCCGAGGATCGAGCGGGGTGGCGACCGGTGCGCCGAGGTAAACATCGCCCAGGCCCATCACCAGATAACTGGCGTCGAACACTGTGCGTTGCACTTCGTCGAGGTTCGGCAGGTCGTTGATGCGGCGGATGAACTCCAGATTGCTCGGGCACCAGGGTGCGTCCTTGCGTACGGTGGTCATGTATTTCTCGATCGCCAATTGGCAGGCCGGGTCATCCCAGGACAGTGGCAGATGGACGATGCGCGAGGGCACCTGCAGGTCTTTGGCGGCGCACACGGCGTCCCATTCGCCGGCGACAATCCCCAGCAGATCGGCCAGCGGCAGTTGCTCCGGTTGGTAGTGCACTTGCAGCGAGCGGATGCCCGGTGTCAGGTCGATCACGCCGTGCAGGTGTTTGCTTTCCAATGCCTGCATTAGCGCGTGGGCGCGAAAGCGCAAGACCAGGTCCAGTTCGGGGGCACCGATTTCCAACAACAAATGGGTGTCGCCCGACAGACGTGCAACCAGCCGCGTATCCCCCTGACCAAAATCCAACACCACAGGCGACGCAAGCCCTTGTGGGAGCTGGCTTGCCTGCGATGAAGTTGATGCGGTGTCTGGTTGGGCCTCATCGCAGGCAAGCCAGCTCCCACAGGAGTCCCATTTCAAGGCGAGATTGCGAGCGGTCTTGAGATCGACCGGGACGAACTGCACCTTGTCCCCAGCCTTGAGCTGCCCCAGCTGCCAAAGGTCCGCCTCGATCACCGTCACCGGGCAGACAAACCCGCCCAAGCTCGGGCCATCCGGCCCCAGAATCACCGGCATGTCACCGGTGAAATCCACCGCGCCAATCGCGTACGGATTGTCGTGAATGTTCGACGGATGCAGCCCGGCTTCACCCCCATCGGCCCGCACCCATTCAGGCTTCGGCCCGATCAGCCGCACGCCGGTGCGGCTGGAGTTGAAGTGCACTTCCCACTGCGTGGCGAAGAAGGTGCCGATGTAGTTTTCGGTGAAATATTCCGGGGCACCGTGAGGGCCGTAGATCACCCGAATCTGCCGCACGGCGGGCAACTCGGTAACGTGTTGTGTCATCAGGTTTTGCCCGGCGCTGTGGTCGCTCAAGGCCGGAATATGCAATACGTCCCCAGCACGCAATGCACGACCGGCATGGCCACCAAACTGGCCGAGGGTGAAGGTACTTTTGCTACCCAGATAATCCGGCACTTGCAGGCCGCCGCGCAGGCACAGATAGCTGCGCGCGCCTGCACCGCCAATGGTGCCGAGGCTCAAAGTGGCACCGGCGGGAATCAACAGTGCGGTATTCATCGGCACCGCTTCACCGTTCAGCATCAACGCAATCACCGCACCCGTAGCGGCCACCACTGCCTCACAATTGAAGCGCAGCAGCGGCCCGCTCATGGTGATTTCCAGCGCTGCTGCACCTTCATCATTACCCAGCAAGCGATTGCCCAGACGCAGTGCCCGGCTGTCCATCGGCCCCGACGGCGGCACGCCTACCGCCCAGTAACCGAGGCGTCCCGGATAGTCCTGAACACTGGTCTGCGTGCCGGCGCTGAGCACTTCAAGGGTGTTGGCTTGATAGACCAGGCCTTCCAGGCAACGGGTCCACGGCTGGCCGCTGGCAAAGGGTGTATCGAGCAGAATCTGCCGCAAATAATCGCGGTTGGTTTCCACCCCGTACAACAGGCTGTCGCCCAGAGCCTGATGCAGATCGACGCGCGCTGCTTCGCGAGTCGGTGCCCAGCTGATGACCTTGGCGATCATCGGATCGAAGTACGGCGGGATCTCGCAACCGGCCTCGACCCAAGTGTCGATGCGCAGGTGTTTGCCATCGGTAACCGGGAAATTGACGGCAGTGAGCAGACCGGGACTCGGCTGGAAATCCCGACCCGGATCTTCGGCATAGAGTCGTGCCTGAATCGCATGACCGTCGGCTTTCAATCCCTGGCTCAACTCGCGCAGCGGCGGCAAATCACCGGCCGCCAGTTCCACCATCCAGCGCACCAGATCCACGCCCCACACTTGTTCGGTGACGCCGTGCTCCACCTGCAAACGAGTGTTCACTTCAAGAAAATAGAAGCGCTGGGCATCGCTGTCGAAGACGAACTCAACAGTGCCCGCGCTGCGGTAATTCACCGCTTTGGCCAGTTTGATGGCCGCTGCACAGAGTTCCTCGGCCATGCCCTCGGGCAGGTTCGGCGCCGGGGTTTCTTCGAGGACTTTCTGGTTGCGTCGCTGCACTGAGCAGTCGCGTACGCCGAGGGCAAGCACCTCGCCCTGGCCGTCGCCGAAGACCTGCACTTCCAGATGCCGGGCACGCTGGATGTACTTCTCGATGAACACGCCGGCGTCGCTGAAATTGTTCTGACCGAGGCGTTTGACGGCTTCGAAGGACTCGCTCAGTTCAGCAGCGCTGCGGCACACGCGCATACCGATCCCGCCCCCGCCGGCGGTGCTTTTGAGCATCACCGGGTAGCCGACCTGTTCGCCCGCTATCAACGCTGCATCGAGGCTATCGAGCAGCTCGGTACCTTCGAGCATTGGCACGCCGTGTTGCTTGGCCAGCGCACGGGCGGTGTGCTTGAGGCCGAACACCCGCAGGTGCTCCGGTGTGGGGCCGATGAAGGCGATGTCGGCCGCTTCGCAGGCTTGGGCGAATGCGGCGTTTTCCGAGAGAAAACCGTAGCCGGGATGAATCGCGGTGGCGCCGGTGGCTTTGGCGATGGCGAGGATTTTGTCGACCGCCAGATAAGTGCCGGCGGCCGCGCCTTCGCCGAGGCTGTGGGATTCAAAGGCTTGCAGGATGTGCAGGCTGGCGGCATCGGCTTCGGAGTAAACGGCAACGCCCTTGACCTGCAATTCATCCAAGGTACGCAAGATGCGACAGGCAATGGCGCCGCGGTTGGCAATGAGGACTTTTTCGAACATGGCATAACCCCCGGAGGCGATAAAACATCAGCCTCGACCTGGGATGCGGGCCGTCCCGCAGTTTTTCGATAGGCGCCGGGGTCGTCCCAGGCGGCAGAATCAACTTTCTTCAAAACTCCGCCGATCCTTGTGGGAGCGGGCTTGCCCGCGATGGCGGACTGTCAGTCGACATCGATGTTGAATGTGCTGGCCTCATCGCGGGCAAGCCCGCTCCCACAGGTTTCAGTGGTGTTTAGGAGGTTTGAGGCACTGACCTGAACGGGCCTGACACAAGACAAACAACCACCGCCGCAAACGCGAAAATTTCAGTTCCATACCAGCAGCTCCGCAGGCGTCGGGTTGTAGGCGTTGCACGGATTGTTCAGTTGCGGGCAGTTGGAGATCAGCACGATCACGTCCATCTCGGCCCGCAGGTCGACGTATTTGCCCGGCGCCGAAATCCCGTCTTCGAACGTCAGCCCGCCGTCGGCCGTCACCGGCACGTTCATGAAGAAGTTGATGTTCGGCCCGATGTCTCCCTTGCCCAGCCGACCATCGTGGGCACAGGCGCGCAGGTAGTTGTCGCGGCAGCTGTGCATGTAGCGTTTCTCCAGTGCATAACGCACGGTGTTGCTCTCCTGGGCGCAGGCACCGCCGAGGGTGTCGTGACGCCCGCAAGTGTCGGCGACGATGGTCAGCATCGGTTTGCCGAGGTTGGAATAGAGCACGCTGCCGGTACTCAGGTAGACGCTGTCCTGCCGACGCAACGTGCGCTGTACGTCATAGCGCTCCTTGGGATTGGCGAGGCTGTAGAACAGAGTGTCGACCGCCTGATTGCCTTCCAGGTCGAGGATGCGCAAGGTCTGGCCGGCCTTGACCTCCATCAGCCAGGGTTCGCCGGCGGGGATGGTGGCGCGGTACACCGCGGTTTCAGGTAGCTGTTGAGCAGTGGCGATAGCGAGTGACATGGCAGCGATCCTCAGGCGAACAGGCGGTCGGTGTTGATGAAGCCGCGCTCGTTTTCCGGGCGTGAGGTGCGGCAGTGTTCGGCGACACTGGGATCGGCGTTCATCCAGCTGAGCTTCAGCGGTTTCGGCGCATATTCGGGGGATGGATCCATCGGGTGTTGCAGAGCGGTGAGCACCACCAGGGTATCCATCGGCGCGTACAACTCGATGTAATCACCGGCCTTGGAATGGCCTTCGACGAAGTGGAAGCGCCCGGCCTCATCGACGTTCACACGGCTGAACAGGTTGAGGGTCATCAACAGATCGGACAGGCCCAGACCCCACTTACCCAACTCCACCAACAGGTTGTCGGTGCCGTTGCGGAAGAAGCCGTTACGCAGTTCCTGATAGCGGCCCGCGCCGTATTTTTGCGCGACTTCTTCAGCGCAGAGAACACCACCGAGACTGTCGCTCCAGCCGCAGGTGTCGGCAGTGATGGCCGCCAGTACCCGACCCATGTCCGAGAAAAGGCAATGGCCGGTGGTGAGCTTGGCGGTGTGTTGGCATTTGAGGCTGTCGGGCAGGTTCAGGCGTTCGGTTTTTTCATGGGCGTTGAGCAGCGTCAGGCTGACATTGGCACCGCCGCGCAGGTCGGTCAGGCGCAGTAATTGGCCACGTTTCAGAACGAAGGAGCGATGGCCGCCGCCGGGGAGCATTTCTTCGGCGAAGGGCGGGAACAGCTGGGTCGAATCAGTCATGTGCAAATCCTCTTAAGCGGTACGAAGCGTGCCTGCCAACTGAGCCGGCAGGGCGTCGACGGCGGCGCGATTGGCGCGGCGGTCGCTGTTCAAAGGGATGTCGTAGGTGATGCGTGCGCCATAGGCGCCGGGGGCGTGCGGGTCGATGCGGACTTTGTCGAACACCAGCAAACGGGTGCCGAGGCTGAAACCTTCGGACAGGTCATGGGTGACCATGAACACTGTCAGCTGGGTCTCGCGCCACAGTTCCAGCAGCAAGCCATGCATGTCCTTGCGGATGCCCGGATCGAGCGCGCCGAAGGGTTCGTCGAGCAGCAGCACGCGCGGCTTCATGATCAGCGCCTGGGCGATCGCCAGCCGCTGTTGCATACCGCCGGAGAGCTGCGCCGGGTACTTGTCCAGCGAGTGACCGAGGCCGACTTTGTGCAGCAACACTGAGGCTTGTTTGCGTGCGTCTTTTTTAGCGCTGCCGAACAACCGCCCAAGTAGCGGTGAACGCGGCAGTTCGAGGCCGAGGGCGACGTTGTCCAGCACCGTTAAATGCGGGAACACCGAGTAGCGCTGGAACACCACGCCGCGGCTCGAATCCGGTTCGCCAGCCAGTGCCTGACCGTCCAACAGAATCTCGCCGCGACTAGCGCGTTCCTGACCCAGTAATAGCCGCAGGAAAGTCGACTTGCCGCAACCCGACGCGCCGACCAAGGTGCAGAACTCACCCTCGTTGACGCTCAGGTTCAGCCCTTCAAGCACTACCTGATCGGCATATTGCTGCCAGACGTTTTTTACCGTGATGAAGCTCATGCGCGGGCCCCTTCATACCAAGGGAACGCCCGTTGGGTCAGGCGTTTCAGACCCCAGTCCATCAGCCAGGCGAGCAGGGTGATCCACACCACGTAGGGCAAAATCACGTCCATCGCCAGGTAGCGGCGCACCAGGAAAATCCGGTAGCCGAGACCATCGGTGGAGGCGATAGCTTCGGCAGCGATCAGGAACAACCACGCCGAACCCAGCATCAGTCGCAGCGAGATCAACAGGCGCGGCAACAATTGCGGCAGCACCACGCGCAGCATCAAGGTCCAGGTCGAAGCGCCAAGCGTCTGTGCCTTGATCAGCAACTCGACGGGAATTTCCCGGGCGCGCTGTTCCAGATCCCGGGCCAGGCACGGGGTGATGCCGATCACGATCAGCATCACTTTCGACAACTCCCCCAGCCCGAACACGATGAACAGAATCGGCAGGATCGCCAGTGGCGGCACCATCGACAGCACGGTGAGTACCGGCGACAACGGTGCGCCAAACAGCGGCAGGGTCCCGGCGGCGATGCCCAGGCACAGCCCGGTCAATGCACTGATGCCGAGGCCGATGGCCAGCCGTCGCAGGCTGGCGGCACTGTCTTGCCAGAGCAGGTATTCACCGGTGCGGGTGTCGGCGGTGAAGGCTAGGCGTTTCACTGCGTCAGTCATCTGCACGGCACTGGGCAGCAGTTTGTCGTTGGGGTTGTCCGTCAGCCGATCGGCCGAGCCCATGAAGTAGGCGAACAACACCAGGGCGAACGGCAGGATCACCAACAGCAGGCGACTCGGGCGATCCGGGTGGCGATTGATCAGGCGCATGGCCTAGTCCTCCGTTGTTACAACGTGGAGTCGGCAGCCATCTGCACATAGCTCGGGTCGAAGCGCAGCTTGAGGTTGGTCTTGTCGCCGCTGGTCACGCCATTGGCGAAGGCCATGCCGATGGCACTGGTGTCCTTGGCGCCTTCACCCAGCAAGCCGTGCTGGAACGAGAACTCGGCGACCTTGCGCATGGTGTCGGGCAGTTGCTTGCTGGTGGAAAACGCCAAGGCTTCCTGGGGGGTGGCGAACAGCTTGGTGGTGTCGAGTTGCGCCTGGAAACCGGCCAGGTCGGTGCCCGAGGCTTTGGCCATGTGTTCGAGGGCGGCTTTGCTGGCGGCGTTTTTGGCGTTCATTAATGCCACCACTTCGAACCAGGCGCCGGTCAGCGCTTTGCCCAGCGCCGGGTTGTCTTTGAGGGTGGCGCTGTTGACCACCATCATGTCCATGATTTCGCCGGGAACCTGGCTGGAGTTGAAGACTTCAGTCACGCCAGGCTTGGCCTTGATGTCCGAAAGCATCGGGTTCCAGGTGGTGACGGCGTTGACCTGATCGGTGTTGAAGGCGGCCGAAATGTCGGCGTCGGAAGTGTTGACCACTTTCAGGTCTTTCTCGGTGAGGTCCACCGAATCGAGTGCCCGGGCCAATAGATAGTGGGACACCGAGAGTTCAACCAGATTGACGTCCATGCCCTTGAGGTCGGCGACTTTCTTGCCTTCGCCTTTGAGCACGATGCCGTCGTTGCCGTTGGAGAAGTCGCTGACGATCAGCGCTGTGCTGTCGACGCCACCGGCCGCCGGAATGGTCAGCGCGTCCATGTTGGTCATGGTGCAGCCGTCGAACTGGCCGGCGGTGTATTGGTTGATGGATTCGACGTAATCGTTGAGCTGCACCACATCGATCTTGATGCCGTACTTTTTCGCCCATTTGTCGACGATGCCTTGGCTGCCGGCGTATTCCCAGGGCATCCAGCCGGCATAAATAGTCCAGCAGACGCTGAAATGGTCTTTTTGTGCGGCCTGGGACGAGACGCTCACGAGGGCTGCAAAAGCAGCGGCGAGCAGGGCGGGTAAACGAAGTCGGGACATGGTGTGGTTCTCCAGTTGATCAAGGGCGGACAGGAAGGCAGCGGCACCGCGAACGGTGGCTTGTCTCCCGGGCTTTTGTCCCGCCGTGTAACCTCAACTGGAGGTCGCCAACTCTCGGACCAGCCACTCGCGATAGCGAGCCGGAACCCTAGTCAGCCATTGCAAATTGTGGTGCCGCGAACCTGTGATGACTCCTGCACGCCTTTGGTTAAGCGAGAGCCGTGCCAAGTCGGCTTGAACCCTCTGGGTGGGGGCATGCAGGGAGGAGGGCGGATAAAGGGGGGGGGGCGCCTTGCCTTGTCATGGTGCGTTGGCGCGCAACCGTGCACCGTAGATGGACGGGCTGGCCGCTGATCTGAAGGTCGATACCGTCTGGCACTCGGTGCAGGTTTGAAAGTCAAAACAGGTGTCAGTCGACTGCTGTTGCAGGTCTTTCAGGAGGCCTCCATGTTCTGTCAAAAAAAGCTCCGCCAAATATTCCTCAGCGTGTGTTTTGGTTTGGGCCTGTCCGGCTGTTACTACTATGCAGGTGGCGCTGATATTTATCCGACACCCTATTACTATCCTGGCTATTACTACTCACCTTACTACTACGGCGGCCCGCGTTTTTACGGGGGCTATCGTTACTATTATTTCAGTGGTCCCCGCCATCACCATCGCGGTGGACACTATCGCGGGCACCGCTGATCAGCTCATTGGATACCACGGCGCATCCGGCTTCCCGGACGCGCCGTTTTTCTTATGGGAAAGATGAAAAACCTTTCATCGGCTACTTGTTTCAACGTGTTGCAGGAACGCACCAGATTCCGAATTCACTGTCTGATATTTCGACAGTCGCCGAACCATTGACTGTCGCCTGCCAGCGTCGCTGGCATGGCTCACTCGCGGTCCAGGAGGCCGCTATGCTCTGTCAAAAAAAGCTCCGCCAAATTCTGCTGATTGTTTTATCGGGATTGTCTCTTGGTGCATGCGTGCCCTATTCCGATGGAGGATCCAGCTACTACCGTTCCGAGGTCTACACATCCCCAGCGCCGTACTACTCCGGTGGCGGGTCTTACTACTCTGATGGCCGTTACTATTCGGCCCCGCGCAGGTATTACTCGCCGCCTGCACGGTATTACCAGCCATCGCCGCGTTATTACTACCAGCCGCGGGTTTATCAACCGGCACCGCGCTATTACCAGCCGGCGCCACGAGCTGACTACCGCGTCTACCAGAACCGTGGATGGGACCGTCATGACCGCGGCGGTTGGGACGGTCGTAACCGGGGCGATTGGGACGGCCGGAACCGAGGCGGCCGGGGCGATGGCTATCGAGGCCACAGGGATCACCGTGATGGAAGAGGCGATCACCGCGGTCGGGGCGATCACGATGGCCGAGACGGCCACCGTTAACCATTCAATTAAAAACGGCGCATGAAGCGCCGTTTTTTTGTGCCTGGATTTCAGTACTCAGACAGATCGGCCAGAGGGTGCCGACCTTCCCATACCTTGCGAAAATGCGCCTCCACCGCCGCTTCCGGCACATTGTTGATGTCCGGCCAGTGCCAGTGAGGTTTATGGTCCTTGTCGATCAACCGCGCGCGAACGCCCTCGCTGAACTCCGGATGACGGCAGCAATTGAGGCTCATGGTGTATTCCATCTGAAAGACTTGAGCCAACGATAAATGCCGGGCGCGAACGATCTGTTCCCACACCAGATGAGCGGTCAGGGGCGAGCCTTCAGCCATGGTTTTGGCGGCACGACCGAGCAGCGGGTCGGAATGATCGCGCAGCGCACTGATGGCCTTCCAGGCGCAACGAACGTCGCTGACATCCAACAGTTCGTCGATCAGCTCGCGTCGAGGCAACCACTGCGCTTGCGGCATCTGCGCGATCGCTTCCTGCTGCAAGGCCTTGAGCAGGCTGTTGAGCTGCATGGCTGTCTGTTCCTGCCAGTTCAATTGCAGCAAACCTTCGATCAGCTCATGCTGTTGATCATCGCGCAGGAAGCGGTCGGCGAGGTCCAGATCGATCGCATCGCGACCGTTCATCTGGGCGCCGGTCAGGCCCAGAAACAATCCGAGCTTGCCGGGCAACCGCGACAGAAACCAGCTGGCGCCGACGTCCGGGTACAAGCCGATGCCGATCTCCGGCATCGCCAGCCGGCTGCTTGGCGTGACGATCCGAATGCTCGCCCCTTGCAGCAGCCCCATGCCACCGCCCAGCACGTAACCATGCCCCCAGCAGATCAGCGGTTTTGGGTAGGTGTGCAGGTTGAAGTCGAGGCGATATTCTGCCGCAAAGAAGTGTGCAGCCAAGGGCGGCACTTCTCCGGGAAGGGCGCGACACGCCTCCACCAGGCTGCGTACTTCCCCGCCGGCGCAAAAAGCCTTGGTGCCATTGCCGCGCAGCAGCACGCAAACGATCTGTGGCTCCTTGGCCCAGGCGTCCAGTTGATCGCGCAGGGCGTTGATCATCGGCAAGGAGAGGGCGTTGAGGGACTTTTCGGCATCCAGGCTGGCGATGCCGATGCGTGCGCCGTCGGTGCCGGTGAGTTCTTCGAAGTGCAGATTCATCATGACCTCGATCGGTAAATTGAGCGTTTAGTATGATCGCTCTATAGGAAAGTGCCGGATCTGTATCAGATCAATTGACAAGGGAGATAGGGTTTCCTAGGGTTCGCCCCATTGTTTTTGCCGGATGTAACCATGACTGCTGACGACCGTATCAAACTCGAACCGAGCTGGAAGGAGGCATTGCGTGCCGAATTCGACCAGCCTTACATGGCAGAGTTGCGCACATTCCTGCAACAGGAGCGCGCGGCGGGCAAAGAGATCTATCCTCCCGGACCAATGATCTTCAACGCGCTCAATTCCACGCCGCTGGACAAGGTCAAAGTGGTCATTCTCGGTCAAGACCCTTACCACGGCCCGGGTCAGGCCCATGGGTTGTGCTTCTCGGTGCAACCAGGCGTACCGGCGCCGCCATCGCTGGTGAACATTTACAAAGAGTTGAAGCGCGATCTGAACATCGACATTCCCAGCCATGGCTACCTGCAGAGTTGGGCAGAGCAGGGCGTGTTGATGCTCAACACCACCATGACCGTGGAACGCGCGAATGCCAACGCCCATGCGGGCAAGGGCTGGCAGTACTTCACCGATCGGATTATCGAAGTGGTCAGCGAGCACCAGCCACATCTGGTATTCCTGCTGTGGGGCGCGCATGCCCAGAGCAAGCAGAAACTCATCGATGCCACCAAACACCTGGTGCTGACTTCGGTCCATCCGTCGCCGCTATCCGCCTATCGCGGCTTCCTCGGCTGCGGGCACTTCAGCCGGGCGAACAAGTTTCTGGAGCAGAATGGCGAGACGCCGATCGAGTGGCGATTGCCGTCGGTCTGAAGATTGCCTTCGCGGGCAAGCCTCGCTCCTACAGATTTTGTGCCGGACGCAAACCCGCGACTAGCCGAAATCCTGTAGGAGCGAGGCTTGCCCGCGAAGAAGGCGACTCGGTCTATCAGGGAGAATCCGGCTCCCGGTTCCAATACCGAAACAACGGCTCCGCCAGAAACAATACAAACAACAACCGCATCACCTGCATTGCCGTCACCAACGGTACCGACAATTGCAGGGTTTCTGCCGTCAAACTCATCTCGGCAATCCCGCCGGGCATCATGCCCAAGGTCAGCGAACGCAGATCCAGCTGAGTCAGCGCACTCAAACCCAATGCCGCCAGGGTTGCGATCAACATGGTCAACACCGTGCCGAGCAGGGTTCGGCCCATGAAGGACGGCGCCCGCCGGAAGAACTGCCGATTGAAGTGACACCCCAACCCGCTGCCAATCAGCCACTGGCCAATCTGACTGCCGCCATTGGGCAGACCGATGTGCAGGTCCCAACCAATGCTCACCGCCGCACTCACCAGCAACGGTCCGAACAGCCACGGATTGGGCTGGCGCAGACGTTGCCAGATCCAGGCGGCAAGGGCGCCCGCCGGGAACAGAATCGCCAGCCAGCGCCAGTCGACGCTGCCGGCATGGGCGATCGGCGCACCGTCGCCCAACAGATATTTGAACGCCGCCGGCACACACAGCACCACCACCAACACCCGCAAACTCTGCCCCGCCGCGACACGGCTGAGCACCGCGCCGTTGCGGGCGCCGAGGTTGACCATCTCCCCGGAGCCACCGGGCATGCTGGAAAAGAATGCGGTGGCGCGATCTTCCCCGGTACGCCGCATCAACCAGACCCCGACCACCGCGGACAGGCTAGTGACCAACGCACCGAAGAAGATCAGACCGAAGTGGCTCAACACCTGCTCCATCACCACCGGGGTGAAGTGCAGGCCGATGCCGATGCCGACGATCCACTGGCCGCACTTGCGCCCGCCAGGGATTTCCGCCAATTGCCAGGGAGTCAGGCAGCGCACCAGGATAATCGCCAGCAACGAGCCGACCATCCACGGTAGCGGCCAGCCGATCTGGCTGGCGAGGTAACCGCCCAGCAGACCGACCAGCGGTGTTCCCCACCAGCTTTTGAACGGGGTGCGATCAGACATCGGCGATAGCGCGCCGGGCGACTGCACGTTTGCGCCAGATCCGCAGCAGCGGCATCAGCAACATGATTGCAGTCAACACCCAGCAACCGAACGTGATTGGGCTCGACCAGAGGATTTCCAGCGCACCGTTGGAAATCGACAGGGCGCGACGCAGGTTTTGTTCCATCAGGCCACCGAGGATGAAGCCCAGCAGCACGGGCGACAACGGGAAGTCTAGCTTGCGCAAGATATAGCCGAAGATGCCGATGCCGATCATCAGGAACAGGTCGAACGTGGTGGCATGGACCGCGTAGACACCGATCCCGGTGATGATCGCGATCACCGGCACCAGTGCCCAGTTCGGCACAGCGAGGATGCGGGTAAAGATGCGGATCATCGGAATGTTGAGGATCACCAGCATCACGTTGGCGATGAACAACGACGCGATCAGGCCCCAGACGATATCCGGTTGCTGCTGGAACAACAGCGGGCCCGGGGTGATGTTGTACAGCGACAGTGCGCCGATCATCACCGCCGTGGTACCCGAACCCGGAACGCCGAGGGTCAGCATCGGTACGAGCGCACCGCAGGCGGCGCCACCGATGGCGGTTTCCGGCGCCGCGAGGCCGCGCATGTCGCCTTGTCCGAACGTGCCCTTGGCGCCGGCAATACGTTTCTCGGTCATGTAGGCCACAGCGCTGGCCAGCGTCGCACCGGCACCCGGCAACACGCCCATGATGAAGCCCAGTAAACCGCAACGGATGTTCACCACGAACACCGCCGAGGCTTCCTTGAAGTTGAACATCATGCGCCCGGTGGCTTTCACCGCTTCCTGGCCGCGGTGGGTTTTTTCCAGCAGCAGGAGGATTTCGCTGATGGAGAACAGGCCCAACACCAACACGACAAACTGAATGCCGTCCGTCAGGTGAATGTTATCCCCGGTGAAACGGTACACGCCGCTGTTGGCATCGATCCCGACGCTGGACAGAAACAGGCCGATCAGCGCTGCAATGAAGGTCTTGAGCGGTCGGTCGCCGGCCATGCCGCCGAGACACACAATCGCAAACACCATCAACACGAAATACTCCGCCGGTCCGAAGGCAATTGCCCACTTCGCCAGCAACGGGGCGAACAGCACCATGCCGCAGGTCGCGATGAACGCACCAATGAACGAACTCCACGCCGACAGCGACAGCGCTACACCGGCCAGGCCTTTGCGGGCCATCGGGTAACCGTCGAGGGTGGTCATTACGGTGGAGGCTTCGCCCGGAATGTTCAGCAGGATCGAGCTGATTCGGCCGCCGTATTCGCAACCCAGGTACACCGCCGCCAGCAGGATCAGCGCCGACTCCGGTGGCAGACCGAGGGCGAATGCGATCGGGATCAGCAACGCCACGCCATTGATCGGACCCAATCCGGGCAACAGCCCGACGACGGTGCCGATCAGGGTGCCGCACAGCGCGGTCACCAGGTTGTACGGGCTCAGCGCGACGCCGAAGCCCTGACCCAAATAGCCAAGAGTATCCATATCAGTTCTCCAGAACGTCGAGCACGCCCAGCGGCAGTGGCACGTCCATCAACTTGTCGAACAGCAGATAAAGACCGATGGCCATCAGGCTGATGATCACCGTACTGGGCAGCCAGCGGCCGCCATACAGGCGTGCCATCGGGACGCCGATCAGAATGCTGGCGACGATGAAACCAAGAGGTTCGAAGGTCCCGGCGAACACCAGCAACAGCAGCACACAGATGCCGATTTTGCTCAGGGTTTCGCGGTCCAGTTTCGGGTCATCGTCGCTGTGCACGATCGGCGCCGGTCGAAACACCATGTACAGCAACGCCAGGCCCATCAGGCCGAGCATTAGCAAAGGGAAGGCCCGAGGCCCGACCGGTTCGTAGGAAAAAGCCGCCTGATACGGCCATGCCATCAGGGCCAGGCCGATACAGGCCAGCAATAGCACCGAAGCAAAAATGCGTTGTATGAGCATGAGGAACTCCTGGGCCACGACCCCGAGAACCAGGGTCGTAGCCGCTAGACAGAGGCGATCACTGGATCAGGCCGAACTCTTTGGCCAGCACTTTGTAGTCCGCGACCTGCTTCTTCACGTAGGTGTCGAGCTCCGGGCCGGTCATGGCGAACGGGAACAGTTCACGCTGATCGCGCAGCTTGGCGAAGTCCTCGGAGGCGAGCAGTTTGTCGAAGGCGTCTTTCCACCAGGCGTAATCTTCGTCGCTGACTTTTGGCCCGAGGTAGAAGCCGCGAACCACCGGCCAGACGATGTCGTAGCCCTGCTCTTTAGCCGTCGGAATGTTTTTCATTTCCGGCTCGTCCAGACGCTTCTCGGAGAACACCGCGAGCAGACGCATGTCGCCGCTCTGGATGTGTGGCATGGAGTCGGAGATGTCGGTGCTGCCGACCTGGATGTGGCCACCGAGCAGGGCGGTGGCGATCTCACCACCGCCTTCGAGGGCGACATAACGCAGGTCGCGCGGGTTGATCCCGGCTGCCTTGGCGATCAGTGCGGTTTGCATCCAGTCCTGGCTGCCGACGGTGCCGCCGGAACCGATCACCACTTTGCTCGGATCTTTCTTCAGCGCCTGAACCAGATCGTCCAGGGTCTTGTAAGGCGAATCGCTTTTCACCGCGATGGCGCCATAGCTGGTGCCAACAGCGGCCAGCCAACGAACGTTGGTTTCATCGAAACGACCGAACTTGCCTTGCGCCAGGTTCAGCAGCGAACCGCTGGACCACGCCACCAGCGTGCCGGCATCGGCTGGACGCTGGGCGACCACCGCGTTGTACGCCACCGCGCCGACACCGCCGGGCATGTAGGTCACGCGCATCGGTTTGGTCAGCAGTTTTTCATTCACCAGCGCGCTTTGCGCCAGTTTGCAGGTCAGGTCGAAACCGCCGCCTGGCGAAGCCGGGGCGATGCATTCCGGACGTTTCGGTTCGGCCATCAATTGGCCGGCGAACAGCATGACGCCAGCGGCCAGAGCAACTTTACGCAGTGACAGGTTCATTCAAGTCTCCTTGGGATTTTTGTTATGGACGTACTGAATTACCAAAGGGCAACGCTATAGCTCACCAGCAGACGTACTTCATCGGCATCGCGAGCGGAATAGTTGGAACGGTAGGTGGCATTACGCAGGCGCACAGCGACGTCTTTCAGGGCGCCGCTTTGTACGACATATTTGATCTCGGTGTTGCGTTCCCACTCTTTGCCTTCATCACCGTTCTTGAGCTTGATGTTGTCACCGCTCAGGTAACGGCTCATGAAACTCAGGCCGGGAATGCCGAGTTTGGCGAAGTCATAGTCGTAACGTGCCTGCCAGGAACGTTCTTCGGCGCCGGCAAAATCATTGATTTGCACGAAGTTGACCAGGTACGGATCGCTGCCATCGACGTAGGGGAAGGCACTGTCACCGGACATGTGTTGATAGCCGGCGCTGAGTTTATGCCCGTTCAAGGCATAGCTCACCAGCCCGTTCAGGGATTGGTTGTCGATATTGCCGCCCCGGGCCGCGCCCTCGTCGTCACTGATGGCCAATCGCAGATCGGTTCCGAACGTGCCGGGGCCGAACGGTTGCGACGCGACAACGCCGATAAAGTGCTGGTTGTAGACTTCATCGAGTTGGGCGAAGTGGTAGCTGCCGGTGATCTTGTCGGTGAACTTGTAGTCCACGCCGCCAAAGTCAAAGTGCTTGCCGGCCACGGTACCGGCGAAGCGGCTGTTCTTGTTGTTGAGGGCGATGTCCTCGAAGTCGGTGCTGTCGCGGTCCTTGGCTTTCTCCAGCCGCCCGCCGGTGAAGGTCAGGTTCTTGATCTCTTTGGAGGTCAGCAGGCCGCCTTCAAAGGTCTGCGGCAGAATGCGCCCGTCGTTGGGTTTGAGGATCGGCAGTTCTGGAATCAGGCTGCCGATTTTCAGTTCCGTGGCGGAGATTTTCATTTTGCCGGTCAGGCCGAGCTTGGAATACTCGTCAGCCGCGCGACCGTCGTCATGGGTCGGCAACAGGCCGGTGCCGGTGCGATCCGGACTCGAATCGAGTTTTACCCCCAGCATGCCCAGCGCATCGACACCGAACCCCACGGTGCCGTCGGTGTAACCCGATTGCAGATTGAGCATGAACCCCTGGGCCCATTCGTCCCGCTTGGATTGCTGAGCGCTGGTGCCGTCGCGAAAGTCGCGGTTGAAATACATGTTGCGGGTTTCGAAGGTTGCCGTACTGTCTTCGAAGAAGGCAGCCTGGCTCAACGGCGAAAAGCCGGCGAGGGCGGCGGCACTGGCAAGGGCGGTGTGGCTGAGGCGGGAAAAACGAACAGGCGGGCGAGCCTGAAGCTGCATGGACAGCATGGTGACGTACTCCGTTTATTGTTCTTATTGGCGAAAACGCTTCGAGGCGTTTTTCGTACAGCGACGGCAGTCGAAACTGTCCGTGGCTGGACTCTAACCGGCCAACCTTTCGCTAACCTTTCAGCTGACTTTCACGGTTTTCGGGCTTCACAGCGACGGATGCGGCTGTAAACTCCGCGCCAAAGAATGGCGTCGACCATCCCTGAATGAGGTAAAGATCCATGCGTGTTCTGCTCGTCGAAGACCACCTGCAGCTTGCCGAAAGTGTCGCCCAGGCGCTCAAGGGCACCGGCCTGACCGTGGATGTGCTGCACGACGGTGTGGCAGCCGACCTGGCCTTGAGCAGCGAGGAATACGCCGTGGCGATCCTCGATGTCGGCCTGCCGCGCATGGATGGCTTCGAAGTGCTGGCGCGCTTGCGGGCCCGGGGCAAGAACCTGCCGGTGCTGATGCTGACCGCCCGCAGCGACGTCAAGGATCGGGTCCATGGCCTGAACCTTGGGGCTGACGATTACCTGGCCAAACCCTTCGAACTGACAGAGCTCGAAGCCCGGGTCAAAGCCTTGCTGCGCCGCAGTGTGCTTGGCGGTGAACGCCTGCAGCGTTGTGGCGTGCTGGCCTATGATCTGGACACCCGGCGCTTCACCCTTGGCGAAGAATTGCTGACCCTGACCTCCCGCGAGCAGGCGGTGCTCGAGGCCCTGATCGCCCGTCCCGGTCGGGTGATGAGCAAGGAACAACTGGCCGCCCAGGTTTTCGGTCTGGACGAGGAGGCCAGTCCCGATGCCATCGAAATCTATGTTCACCGCTTGCGCAAGAAACTCGACGGCCAGCCGGTGGCCATCGTGACCTTCCGCGGCCTTGGCTATCTGCTGGAAAGCCGCGATGCATAGGCTCAGCAGCCTGCGTTGGCGGTTGCTGTGGAACCTCGCGCTGCTGTTGGTGGTGTTGATGCTCGCCAGTGGTTTGAGCGCGTACTGGAACGGTCGCGAAGCCGCCGACACCGCTTATGACCGGACCTTGCTGGCCTCGGCGCGCACCATCGCCGCCGGCCTGTCCCAGCGCGACGGCAGCCTCAGCGCCAACGTGCCTTACGTGGCCCTCGATACATTCGCCTACGACAGCGCCGGGCGAATTTTTTACCTGGTCAACGACATCAACCAGAAACTGATCTCGGGCTACGAAAACCTGCCGGCACCGCCGCCGGGAACGCCGCGCACCGATGATTATCCGGCGCTGGCGCGTTTCTATAACGCCACTTATCAAGGGCAGAACGTGCGAGTGGTCAGCCTGCTCAAAGCGGTCAGCGAGCCGAACATGAACGGCATGGCGGAAATCCGCGTGGCGGAAACCGATGAGGCACGGGTCCGCATGGCTCGCAGCCTGATGGCCGACACCTTGTTGCGTCTGGGCATGTTGGCGATCGGTGCGCTGCTGCTGGTGTGGTTTGCGGTCAGTGCGGCGCTGCGTCCGCTGGAGCGCTTGCGCACGGCGGTGGAAGAACGTCAGCCCGATGACTTGCGACCCTTGCCCCTGGTGGAAGTGCAACATGAGTTGGGGCCACTGGTGCGTGCGCTCAATCACTTTACCGAGCGTTTGCGCGGACAGTTCGAGCGCCAGGCGCAGTTCATCGCTGACGCCGCCCACGAATTGCGTACTCCGTTAGCGGCGCTCAAGGCACGGCTCGAACTGGGCTTGCGCTCGAACGAACCCGACACCTGGCGCAGCACCCTGGAAACCGCCGCCCAAGGCACAGATCGCCTGACTCACCTGGCCAATCAATTGCTCTCGCTGGCCCGGGTCGAGAATGGCGCCCGGGCAATCGCCGAGGGCGGTGCGCAGTTGCTCGACCTCAGTCAGTTGGCCCGTGAGCTGGGCATGGCCATGGCGCCGTTGGCACATGCACGTGGCGTGGCGTTGGCGCTGGAAGCCGACGAACCGGTGTGGCTGCGTGGCGAGCCGACATTGTTGAATGAACTGTTGAGTAACCTGGTGGACAACGCGCTGGCCCACACGCCGCCGGGCGGCAATGTGATCTTGCGGGTCATGGCACCGGCGGTGCTGGAGGTTGAGGACGATGGCCCGGGAATTCCCCTTGAAGAGCGGGATCGGGTGTTCGAGCGTTTTTATCGACGTAACGAGCAGGTCGCCGGATCGGGACTTGGATTGGCCATCGTCGGCGAGATCTGCCGCGCCCACCTGGCACAGATCAGCCTGCATGATGGCGAGCGGGCGGGGTTGAAGGTGCGGGTGAGTTTTATCGCAGGAGAGTGAACACAGGACCTGTGGCGAGGGAGCTTGCTCCCGCTGGGCTGCGAAGCAGCCCCAAAACCATACACCGCAGTATTTCAGTTAAACCGTGTTGTCTGGATTACGACTGCTGCGCAGCCGAGCGGGAGCAAGCTCCCTCGCCACAGTTGCTCGTGCTCACAATCAGTAAAACATCGACCGAGACTCTTCCAGATCCTTGCACATCGCCTTGTTCTCCGGATCGATCCCCAGCTTCTTGAAGGCCGGTACGCTGAATGGATCAATACGGGCCAGTGGATGATCGGTGTCCTTGTGGCAATACAGGCTGGCCACTTGCACCAGATCGACATAATCGACCCGTTCCGATTGCCGCTTGAAATCCAGATACAGCCCCGGCAATTGCACCAGCATTTCCGGAAACTCCCAGACCCTGAGCAATTTATCGCCGAGCAGCGGGTGAATCCGGTCGATCACATGGTTGAGGCTGACCGGGTCAGACAGCAATTCATAGTGATCTTCGGCGTAGGTCAGGATTGGCAGTACACCAATCTGATGCACGAGCCCGCCGAGCGCCGCCTGATCGGGCTTGAGTTGCGTATAACTGCGGCACAACGCGTAGCTGACACCGGCGATTTCCAGGCTTTTGCGCCAGACTTCGCGCATTTTCTGTTCCACCACTTCGGAACGGGCGTTGAAAATCTGTTCCATCACCAGGCCGATGGCCAGGTTGCTGCTGTAATTGACGCCCAGCCGGGTGATGGCCGTGTGCAAATCAGTCACTTCCTGGGTCGCGCGCAGCAACGGGCTGTTGACCACTTTGATCAGGCGCGCCGACAGCGCGGTATCGCGGCCAATCACTTTGCTCAGTGTGCTGACACTGATTTCCGGGTCTTCGGCGGCCTTGCGAATCTGCAGGGCCACTTCCGGTAACGTTGGCAGAACCAGGTCATCGTTATCGATGGCCTCAACCAAATCCTGTTGGACCTTATCCGCCAGCTCGCTCATTTCTTTTCTCTAGGGTATTGCGACAAGTACTGCTGTTAACGCTGGATTTCGCGATCGCGATCCAGTTGGTAAGGCAGGTCGAGCAGATGCAGGCCCGGACCTTCGAGTGCGCCAAGGTGCAGGTTGCCATCTTCTGCAGCTTCGGCTTGCAGCACGGCCAGGAGTTCAATGTTTTGCTCGGCGCGGGCGGCCAGCACCACTTCACCGATCGAACTGCCGTGGGTCGGGGAGAACAGTTGGGTGCCGGGCTCCGGTAATTCGCTGGCTTCCAGCTGCAGGCGATACAGACGGCGCTTGAGCTTGCCCAGGTACTGCATGCGCGCGACGATTTCCTGTCCGGTGTAGCAACCTTTCTTGAAACTCACGCCACCGACCGCTTGCAGGTTGAGCATCTGCGGGATGAACAGCTCGCGGGTGCTCGGCATGACCTGACCGATCCCGGCGCGGATCTGGCCCAGCAGCCATTGATTCAACTCACCTTCGGCCAACAGAGCGGACAGCTTGCCCTTGATGGTGTCGGCTTGATCGGCACGAACCCAGAGTTCAGCGCGATCCGGCGAGACGCGAAGGGCAACCAGGCCGTCATTGCGCACCACGCTGTCGGTTTCTGCCGGTAGTTCCAGGCCCAGGCTGGTCAGTGCCGCATCGCCATGCTCAAGGCCAAAGCGAACCCAGCAGGCACTTTCATCGGTCAGTTTCGACTTGGAGAACACCGCGTACTTTTTCAGGTCCGCCAGTTGCGGCTCCAGCAGCTCGCTGGCCATTGCCATGAGCACACCGTCGCCTTCCAGCAGAATGCGGAAACTCGACTGCATCCGGCCTTTCTGCGTGCAACGCGCGCCAAGGCTGGCCTGGGTGTCGCTCAGGTAATTAAGGTTGCAAGTCAATTGGCCTTGCAGGAATTTGCCGGCATCCGCGCCGCGTACCGCGAGAACGCCTTCGTGAGACAGGGTGCAGAAAAAAGCAGAATCGGCCATGGGTCATCGCAGGGTAAAGAGTCCGATGGACATCATAAGGGGGCGCCCATGAAATGGGTAGTTCACAAAGGATCGATGGGGCGACCAAAGCCGACTGTTCGAGCGGGCCCGGGGCTGTATACTTGCCGCCTATTTGAGGAGCGCTCCATGGTCGAAGATGTTGAACTGAATCGCCTCTACTGGCACAGCCGCCGCGGCATGCTTGAGCTTGACGTGTTGCTGGTGCCGTTTGTGAAAGAGGTTTACCCGCACCTCAACGAGGTCGATCGCGCGTGCTACGTCAGGCTGCTCGAATGCGAAGATCAGGACATGTTTGGCTGGTTCATGGAGCGTGCCGAGTCGGAAGATCCGGAGCTTCAGCGCATGGTTCGCATGATCCTGGATCGTGTCCAGCCCAAGTAACGTGTTCGAATGCCGCTGGCATGCCTCACGGCAGTTGCTGGCGGCGTATCTTCTGGCCCAGCTTTTCGCGCTGGGTTCGTTGTTTCTTCTTTCCATACCGGTCTGGGCCAGTTTGCTCGGCGCTTTTTGCTGTCTGGCTCATGGCGTCTGGGCATTGCCGCGACAGATTTTGCTGACACACCCGCAGGCGTTTAGCGGCTTGCGTCGCGATGCCGATGGCTGGCAGTTGTGGAATCAGGCGGTGGGTTGGCAGCCCGTGCAGCTGCGGCCGGACAGTCTGGCGTTGCCATTGATTGTGGTACTGCGTTTTCGTCTGCGCGATGAGCGACGGATCAGGGCGATCTGTGTGCCGCGCGATTCGCAGGCGGCGGATGTGCACCGACGCCTGCGGGTTCGGCTCAAGTTCAGTCGGCGTAGGTGGGCGGCACCAGAATAGTATCCAGGGCGACCGGCAACATGTTCGGATAGTCGAGGGTGTAATGCAGGCCGCGACTTTCCTTGCGCTCCATGGCTGACCGGATCATCAGGTCTGCTACCTGAGCAAGGTTGCGCAGCTCGATCAAATCCCGGCTGACCTTGTAGTTACTGTAGAACTCGTCGATTTCGTCCAGCAACAGTTGCACTCGGTGCTGAGCCCGTTGCAGGCGCTTGTTGGTGCGCACGATGCCGACGTAGTCCCACATGAAACGCCGCAGTTCATCCCAGTTGTGCGCAATGATCACGTCTTCGTCCGAATCGGTGACCTGGCTCGCATCCCAAACGGGCAGGGCGGTTGGAATCGATACTTCTGGCAACTGCTCAAGAATGTCCGCCGCCGCCGAACGAGCGTAAACGAAACACTCCAGCAGCGAGTTGCTGGCCATGCGGTTGGCGCCATGCAGGCCGGTGAAGCTGGTTTCGCCAATCGCATACAGGCCCGGCACATCGGTGCGCCCCCGCTGATCGACCATCACGCCGCCGCAGGTGTAGTGCGCCGCCGGTACCACCGGGATCGGTTGCTTGGTGATATCGATGGAGAATTCCAGGCAGCGCTCATAGACCGTCGGGAAGTGCGTCTTGATGAAGTCTTCGGGCTTGTGGCTGATATCCAGGTAGACGCAGTCGATACCCAAGCGCTTCATCTCATGGTCGATGGCGCGGGCGACGATGTCCCGTGGTGCCAGCTCGGCCCGTGGGTCGAAACGCTGCATGAAGCGCTCACCGTTGGGCAGCTTCAGGTGGCCACCTTCGCCGCGCAGGGCTTCGGTGATCAGGAAGCTCTTGGCTTGCGGGTGATAAAGGCAGGTGGGGTGGAACTGGTTGAACTCCAGGTTCGCCACCCGGCAGCCCGAACGCCAGGCCATGGCGATACCATCACCGCAAGCACCGTCGGGGTTGCTGGTATAGAGGTAGACTTTTGCCGCGCCGCCCGAGGCAAGGATCACGAAGCGTGCGCCGTAGGTATCGACTTCACCGGTACCGCGGTTGAGCACATAGGCGCCGAGGCAACGGTCGCCTTCAAGACCCAGGCGCTTTTCGGTGATCAGGTCGACCGCGACCCGCTGCTCCAGCAGTTCGATGTTGGGACGCTGCTTGGCCTGATCGAGCAGGGTTCTGAAGATCGCCGCGCCCGTCGCATCGGCAGCGTGGATGATGCGCCGATGGCTGTGACCGCCTTCGCGAGTCAGGTGAAACTCGAAACCACCATCTTCGGTGCCGGACTGTTCATCGCGGGTAAAGGGCACGCCTTGGTCGATCAGCCATTGAATCGCCTCTCTGCTGTGCTCGACAGTAAAGCGCACAGCGTCTTCATGGCACAGGCCACCGCCGGCGTTGAGGGTGTCATCGACATGGGATTCGACAGTGTCAGTGTCATCCAGAACGGCAGCGACACCGCCCTGGGCCCAGAAGGTCGAGCCATTGGCGAGGTCGCCTTTGCTCAATACGGCGATGCGCAAATGACCGGGCAAGGTCAGCGCAAGGCTCAAGCCGGCAGCACCGCTGCCAATTACCAGAACATCGTGTTGAAACTGTTGGCTCATTTCAGGATTCCGCTCAAAGCGACCCGGGACGGGGTTGGCGCAAGACAGCTGGATCGGCGAGTCAAGACAGCCACACAGCCCACTAGTATATAGAGGGGGGGAGCGGCACAATAGCCGGGCTCACATGGCATTGTGAAACTACTGTGACGGAAAAGGCTGGGCGCTTCGTCGGAAGTTTTTTTGACGGCTTCGGCGACAAGGCAACTGTATCGTGGATTTAACAGTCTTTTTCTCTTCACAGTTGCGCAATGCCGGTTTCGGGCAGCTATAAATATGGAACTTTTGCCAAAGGCTCAAGATCAATAGACGGTTGCCTGAAACAAGGGACAGTGTCGGCTTCGGTGCGGGACTTGCGGTTGGGTCCTTGCTGACGAATCCGATGACAAGATTATTCGCGCAGCCGGGTTATCCCGCGCTGCGCTTTTCGTGCGTGCCAAATCAGAGCGCGCCGGAAACTTGCTTGAAGGGGGAGAACTTTTGCGAAAAGCCCGAGTCTATGTTTGCAAGTCTGGTCGTTCAGTAATGCAAGCCTCCTTCGAGCTTATCGAGGAGTGTTCATGCTAACCCAGGAAGAGGATCAGCAGCTGGTCGAGCGCGTTCAACGCGGCGACAAGCGAGCTTTCGATCTGCTAGTGCTGAAATACCAGCACAAAATTCTCGGGTTGATCGTGCGGTTCGTGCACGACACCCATGAAGCCCAGGATGTCGCACAGGAAGCCTTTATCAAGGCATACCGTGCACTTGGTAATTTTCGCGGAGACAGCGCGTTTTATACGTGGCTTTACCGCATCGCCATCAACACGGCGAAAAACTATCTGGTTTCACGCGGCCGCCGGCCGCCGGATAGCGATGTCAGTTCCGAGGATGCAGAGTTCTACGACGGCGATCATGGCCTCAAGGATCTCGAGTCGCCAGAACGTGCATTGCTGCGGGATGAGATCGAAGGCACCGTCCATCGAACCATTCAGCAACTGCCAGAAGATTTGCGTACGGCTTTAACTTTACGTGAATTCGATGGTCTGAGTTACGAGGACATTGCCAGCGTCATGCAGTGTCCGGTGGGTACCGTGCGCTCCCGGATTTTCCGCGCCCGGGAAGCCATCGATAAAGCCCTGCAGCCGTTGTTGCAGGAAAACTGAGACAGCGGCGACAGCCAAGAGAGGAACGCCATGAGTCGTGAAGCCCTGCAGGAATCGCTGTCCGCAGTGATGGATAACGAAGCGGACGAATTGGAATTGCGTCGGGTGTTGAATGCCTTCGACGATGTTGAAACCCGCGATACCTGGGCTCGTTACCAGATCGCTCGGGCAGTTATGCACAAAGATTTGTTGCTTCCTCGTCTGGACATCGCTGCGGCAGTCTCTGCTGCGCTGGCTGACGAAGCCGTACCGGCAAAAGCTTCTCGCGGTCCATGGCGCAGCCTGGGTCGTCTGGCAGTTGCTGCTTCGGTGACCGTTGCCGTGCTGGCGGGTGTTCGTCTGTACAACCAGGACGAGATCGCCGGTGTCGAGTTGGCCCAGCAATCCAGTCAACCGGGTCTGACCGCTCCTCAGGTCAAGGGTCCCGCTGTATTGGCAGGCTACAATGAGAGTTCGGAAGCCACTGGCCCTATGGCCAACGGCGTATTGCAAGGTCAGCCAGGCTGGCACGATCAGCGTCTGCCAGGTTACTTGCGCCAACATGCTCAACAGGCTGCATTGAAAGGTACTGAGAGCGCTCTGCCTTACGCTCGTGCAGCAAGTCTGGAAAACCGTTAAGGAGGATCATGCGCGCCATACCTCTACTTACGCTTCTGCTCAGCGGCTGGTTTGTTGTTCCAGCCCACGCCGATGAAGCCCAGGACTGGCTGAAGCGTCTGGGACAGGCGGAGCAAACGCAGAGCTTCCACGGTACTTTCGTCTACGAGCGTAACGGTAGTTTCTCTACCCATAACATCTGGCATCGCGTCCAGGATGGCAAGGTCCGCGAGCGTTTACTCCAGCTCGACGGCTCGGCACAGGAAGTCGTGCGCATTGATGGGCATACTCAATGCGTGAGCGGCACCCTGATAGCAGGGCTGGGGGACTCACCCAACTCCACCGCTCGTGCACTCGATCCACAAAAGCTAAAGAATTGGTATGACCTTGCCGTCATTGGCAAGTCGCGTGTGGCCGGGCGTGCGGCGGTGATCGTGTCGTTAAAGCCTCGCGATCAGCATCGTTACGGTTTTGAGCTGCATCTGGACAAGGAAACCGGTTTGCCGTTGAAGTCATTGTTGCTCAATGACAAAGGGCAACTGCTGGAGCGGTTCCAGTTCACCCGACTGGATACTGCCGAGGTGCCTTCCGACAGCGATTTGCAGGCAGGCCCTGATTGCAAAACCATTACCCTCGACAGTGACAAGGCTTCCGCCGTCAAAACTGCGCAGGTCTGGCATTCGGACTGGTTACCGGCAGGTTTCGAGCTGACCAGCAGTACCTCTCACAAGGACCCGGAGACCAAAGCCCAGGTCAACAGTCTGATGTTCGACGACGGTCTGGCCCGATTCTCGGTATTCCTTGAGCCGTTGAATGGCGCAACAGTCACTGATACGCGCACCCAGCTGGGGCCAACCGTTGCTGTCTCCCGGCGATTGACTACACCGCAAGGCGAGATGATGGTGACCGTGGTCGGTGAAATACCGATTGGCACCGCCGAACGGATTGCGCTGTCTATGCGCAACGATGCCGCGGCTACCAGCAAGCAGTGAGCTGATCAGCCTCGCCCATCTGGGGCTGGTTGGAGCGGGGATCGGTAATGGCTGTCGCGCCATTAATGTCTCGAAATGTTTTGCCGAGCATTTTCATTTGCAAATATCCCGAAAATTTTTTATAGGTCAGAGCCCCCTCGGCTCTGGCCTTGTTTGTTGTTCCCGGAACAAAAATACCGGCGTATCGTTTCCGGTGTTCCTTGCTCCATATCGCTTAACCATGCTCGTCGTAACGGGAGCCGTATGTCGATACCACGCTTGAAGTCTTATCTCTCCATTTTTGCCACCGTGCTAGTGCTCGGTCAGGCGGTCGCTGCGCAAGCGGTCGAGTTGCCTGACTTCACGCAGTTGGTCGAGCAAGCCTCGCCCGCGGTGGTTAACATCAGTACTACCCAGAAGTTGCCGGACCGTAAGGTGTCCAGCGAACAAATGCCTGACCTTGAAGGCTTGCCGCCGATGCTGCGCGAGTTCTTTGAACGGGGCATGCCGCAGCAGCCGCGTTCCCCCCGTGGCGATCGTCAGCGTGAAGCGCAATCCCTGGGCTCGGGCTTTATCATTTCGTCCGACGGTTACATCCTGACCAACAACCATGTGATTGCCGATGCCGACGAGATTCTCGTGCGCCTCGCCGATCGCAGTGAGTTGAAGGCCAAGCTGATCGGTACCGATCCGCGCTCCGACGTTGCTTTGCTGAAAATCGAAGGCAAGGACCTGCCGGTTCTGAAGCTTGGCAAGTCGCAGGACCTGAAAGCCGGTCAGTGGGTCGTGGCCATCGGTTCGCCGTTCGGCTTTGATCACACGGTGACCCAAGGTATCGTCAGCGCCATCGGCCGTAGCCTGCCAAACGAAAACTATGTGCCGTTCATCCAGACCGACGTGCCAATCAACCCGGGCAACTCCGGTGGTCCGCTGTTCAACCTGGCCGGTGAAGTGGTCGGCATCAACTCGCAGATCTACACCCGTTCCGGCGGCTTCATGGGCGTGTCGTTCGCGATCCCTATCGATGTGGCGATGGACGTTTCCAATCAGCTGAAAAGCGGCGGTAAAGTCAGTCGTGGCTGGTTGGGCGTAGTCATCCAGGAAGTGAACAAGGATCTGGCCGAGTCGTTCGGTCTCGAGAAGCCGGCCGGTGCGCTGGTGGCTCAGATCCAGGATGATGGTCCGGCTGCCAAGGGTGGTCTGCAAGTGGGTGACGTGATCCTCAGCATGAACGGTCAACCGATCGTCATGTCCGCCGATCTGCCGCACCTGGTAGGCGCGCTGAAGGCTGGCTCGAAAGCCGATCTTGAAGTGATCCGCGAAGGCAAGCGCAAGAACGTCGAGCTGACCGTCGGCGCTATCCCTGAGGAAGGCAAAGAGCTGGAAGCCCTGCCTAAATCCAGCGTCGAGCGCAGCAGCAATCGCCTGGGTGTTTCCGTGGCCGAGTTGACCGAAGAACAGAAGAAAACCCTCGACCTCAAGGGTGGCGTGGTTATCAAGGAAGTTCAGGATGGCCCTGCTGCCCTGATCGGCTTGCAGCCGGGCGACGTGATCACTCACCTGAACAACCAGGCGATTGGCTCCTCCAAGGAGTTCACGGACATTGCCAAGGCACTGCCGAAGAACCGCTCGGTGTCGATGCGGGTTCTGCGTCAAGGTCGCGCCAGCTTCATCACCTTCAAACTTGCTGAATAAACCGGTTGTCGGCTGAATAAAAAACCGCCTCGAAAGAGGCGGTTTTTTTGTAACTGGATTTTCTGTTTCTGAAGCGGTCAGCCCATCATGTCCTTGACCATGCGTTCCTGCTCCATCAACTCACGTTGCCGTGCGTCGATCCGCGACGACAGCGGGAAGTTGCTGCCAGCCTTTCGCTTGGCGAAGTCCAGTTGCTGGATTGCCTGGCGATAGTCGCCGACCAGCGCAAAGTACTCTGCGCGAGCTTGATGCAGGCCGATGATGTTGCCCGACAGGCCACGAGTCTCGGCCACCATGTACCAGACGTCCGGATCATCGGGTCGGCTCTTGAGCAGGGTCTCCAGTGCTTTTTCCGCTTCGACCGCTCGATTCTGCTTGAGCAACAGGTCGACGCGCACCTGATTCAGCGGGTAGTTGCCGGGGTATTGAGTGAGCATTCGGTCGACCCGAGATTGAGCATCGGGCAGACGATTATTGGTGATGTCCAGATCGACCTGCGCCAGGTTGTAGATGATCTCGTTCGGCGATTTGGCCAGCAGCAGCTTGAGGTTCTCCCGAGCCTCATTTAGCTGGCCACCCTTGATCTGGGCGATTGCCAAGCCATAGCGCGCGACATCGTTTTTCGGGTTTTCATCGAGTTGGGCCCGAAAGCGCTTGGCGCCCAGGCCTGGGGTTTCTTCATAGATCAGTTGCACGCGCGCCCGAATCAGCTGATAACGCATGCTGTCTTCGATACCGCCCGACTTGGCCTGTTCGGCGCGGTTGCGGGTGTCGGCGATCCGCGATTCGGTTACCGGGTGAGTCAGCAGGAATTCTGGTGGCTTGGCGTCGAAGCGGTACTGGCGCATCAGCCGTTCGAACATGGTCGGCATCGAGCGCGGGTCGTAACCGGCCTTTTCCAGATTCATGATGCCGATACGGTCGGCTTCCTGTTCATTCTGGCGCGAGAAGCGTCGTTGTTCCTGAATCGCCGCTGCCTGGGTACCGGCAATGGCCGCGATCCCTGCATCACCTGCACCGGCCGCGGCAATCACGATGCCAGCCAGCAGCGCAGCCATCATGGGCACTTGCATGCGTTGCGACGCTTCGACACCGCGGGCGAAGTGACGCTGCGACAAGTGAGCCAGTTCGTGGGCCATTACCGAAGCATATTCACCCTCGGTCTGGGCATTGAGGAACAAGCCACCGTTGACGCCGACGATTCCGCCCGGCGCGGCAAAAGCGTTGAGCTGCGGGCTGTTGATCAGGATGAACTCCAGGCGCCGGTCATTGACCTGGCTGGTTTCCACCAGCCGGTAGACGCTGGATTCGACGTAATCCTTGAGTTGCGGATCGTTGAGCTGCGACACCTGACTGCGCAACAGCGCCAGCCAGGCACGGCCCAATTGGTGTTCCTGTTGCGGCGAGACGATGGCAGAACTGGCGTCACCAAGTGACGGCAAGTCGTCGGCGAAGCCCGGTGAGGCGAGCAGGCAAGCGAGCGTCAGCAGGGTAGGGCGCAAAAAAGTCATGCACAAAGCCTTAGTCGACAAAGACCTTACTGTAGCCGGACACTACGCTTGGGACCAGATATTCTAAGCGGCTTAACCCCCGCCCCGGAGTGATTCAATGACTGACACAGTAACCCACGACGCCGAACTGGACGCCAGCGGTCTGAATTGCCCGTTGCCGTTGCTCAAAGCCAAACTGGAGCTCAATCGACTGGCCAGCGGTGCGGTACTCAAGGTGATCGCCACCGATGCAGGTTCCCAGCGCGACTTTCGCACCTTTGCCCGATTGGCCGGTCATACGCTGCTTCGTGAAGAAGATGAGGCGGGTGTTTACCGCTATTGGTTGAAAAAAGCCTGAAACCTGCTGCGTTCGTTTCTAAGGATTATTGATGTTCAAGGTGTTACGCGACTGGATTCAGCGCTACTTCTCGGATGAAGAAGCCGTGGTGCTGGCGGTGCTGCTGTTTCTGGCATTTACCGCGGTGCTCACCCTGGGTGGAATGCTCGCGCCCGTACTGGCCGGTATGGTGCTGGCGTATCTGATGCAGGGGCTGGTAGTGACCCTCGAGCGCCTGCGCGTGCCGGGTGGCGCGGCGGTGGGGCTGGTTTTCGCGTTATTCATGGGGTTGTTGCTGGTTTTTATCATCATCGTGGTACCACTGCTCTGGCACCAATTGATCACGCTGTTCAACGAATTGCCCGGCATGCTCGCCAAATGGCAGTCGCTGCTGTTGCTGCTGCCCGAGCGCTATCCGCATCTGGTGTCGGATGAGCAAGTGCTGCAGGCGATCGAAGTGGCACGGGGCGAGATCGGCAAGTTCGGCCAGTGGGCGCTGACATTCTCGCTGTCGAGCCTGCCGCTGCTGGTGAACATCATGATCTACCTGGTGCTGGTGCCGATCCTGGTGTTCTTCTTTCTCAAGGACCGGGAGATGATCGGCCAGTGGGTCCGCGGTTATCTGCCGCGTGAGCGGGCGCTGATTACCCGGGTCGCCCAGGAAATGAATCGGCAGATCGCCAATTATATTCGTGGCAAGGTCATCGAAATCTTCATTTGCGGTGGCGTGACTTACATCGCCTTCGTGGCGCTGGGGCTCAACTATTCGGCGCTGCTGGCGTTGCTGGTGGGTGTGTCGGTGGTGGTGCCTTACGTCGGGGCGGTGGTGGTGACCGTGCCAGTGCTGCTGATTGCACTGTTCCAGTGGGGCTGGAGCGATCAGTTCATCTATTTGATGGCGGTCTACGGGATCATCCAGACACTGGACGGCAACGTGCTGGTGCCGCTGCTGTTCTCGGAAGCGGTCAATCTGCACCCGGTGGCGATCATTTGCGCGGTGCTGTTGTTTGGTGGGTTGTGGGGCTTTTGGGGCGTATTCTTTGCGATTCCCCTGGCGACGCTGTTCAAGGCTGTGCTCGATGCCTGGCCGCGCAAAGAACCGGTGGTGGCACCGCTGCTTTAATTGTCAGCCTCGAGGGCCTCTTCGCGGGCAAGCCTCGCTCCTACATCCAGGGTTTGAAATCTTGTAGGAGCGAGGCTTGCCCGCGAAGGCGTCCGGACAGACGCCCAAATGATCAGGCCTTGTTCAGCGCCTGAGCCGCAGCCAAAACCGCATCCACATGCCCCGGTACCTTCACACCGCGCCATTCCTGACGCAGCACGCCGTTCTTGTCGATCAGGAACGTGCTGCGATCAACGCCCATGTATTCCTTGCCGTAGAGCTTTTTCAGCTTGATCACGTCGAACAGCTGGCACAGCGCTTCTTCTTTGTCACTGATCAGCTCAAAGGTGAACGCCTGCTTGGCCTTGAAGTTTTCATGGGATTTCAGGCTGTCGCGAGACACGCCGAAGACTTCAGTATTGGCGGCTTTAAAGGCGTCAAGCTGATCACGAAAACCCTGACCCTGGGTGGTGCAGCCCGGCGTGCTGTCCTTCGGATAGAAGTAAATCACCACTTGCTTGCCTTTGAGGCCCGCGAGGCTGACGGATTGCCCGCTGGTGGCGGGTGCTTCGAAGTCGGCAACCGGTTGGTCGATGGCTACGGCCATGAAAGCTTCCTTACATTGGGTTTTGTGGGCGCCACGGCTCAATCAGTGCGTCCAGGTTCATGGCGTCGGCAAAATCCAGGAACTGGTCACGCAACCAGCTGATCTGGGTGCCGGCCGGCAAGGTCACGGTGAACGTGGCGTTGAGCATGGTGCCGCCGGTCTGCGGGGCCTGATAGGTGTCGCAGGTCAGGTTCTCCAGTTCGACGTTGTGATCCATGAAGAACTGGCACAGCTCGTTGATAATGTCCGGGCGGTAGGCCGAGCTGACGTAGGCAACGTATGGCAGGGCCTGGGGACGGTTCTCCAGGGCAGCGCTGCGGACCACGTTAACGGTAAAGGCGTGCCGTTTGGCCAGCACTGGCAGGCTGCCCTCGAGGCGCGCCAGGGCGTCCCAGCTGCCCGAGATTTCAAGGATCAACGCACTGCATTCGCCATGACGCGTCAGGCGAGAGGTGACCACGGCGCAGCGGTTTTCATGGCTGGCGCGGCACAGGACGTTAGTCAGCTCCATGGGGTTGGCGCCGAGGGCACTGATGACAAGGAATTGTTCGCGAACTGTGGGGGTGGACATGCAGCATTCCTAAAGCGATGAGCGGTCGATACTTTTATGGGCTTTTTTTACCGGGACGAGCCTGCGGATGCGAATTCAGAAAACCCGGCCGAAGGTTGCGACGTGCTCCAGAGTGGCGAGAGCGAGGGGTGGCAACGCTGGATCGGGGCTTGTGATGCCGAAAATGGAGGCTGGAACGCGGCGTACGAGCTTATCAGTACCGATCAAAGTCTGAAGGGTAGCGAAAAGCAGCGCCAAGGGGAATGGCAGCAGCGCAGTACTTCGCTTGTACAAGCATCTTGGCGCCAGTACCATTACCGCTCTCTTTTTCCGGCAGGAGCGGTTGCATGATTGCGGGCAGTATGGTGGCACTGGTCACACCCATGGATGCACAGGGTCGTCTCGACTGGGACAGCCTGAGCAAACTGGTGGACTTCCACCTGCAAGAGGGCACCAACGCCATCGTGGCGGTCGGCACTACAGGTGAGTCGGCCACGCTTGACGTGAACGAACACATCGAAGTGATTCGTCGCGTGGTTGCCCAGGTTGCAGGGCGTATTCCGGTGATCGCCGGTACGGGCGCCAATTCGACGCGCGAAGCGATCGAACTGACCACCAACGCGAAGAACGCCGGCGCCGACGCGTGCCTGCTGGTAACCCCTTATTACAACAAGCCGACGCAAGAAGGCCTGTACCAGCACTTCAAGGCCATCGCCGAAGCCGTCGACATCCCGCAGATCCTTTACAACGTGCCGGGCCGTACCGCCTGCGACATGCAGGCCGAGACGGTAATCCGCCTGTCGACCGTGAAGAACATCATCGGCATCAAGGAAGCCACGGGCGACCTGCAGCGCGCCAAGGACATCCTGGCCGGCGTGAGCAGCGACTTCCTGGTGTATTCCGGTGACGACGCGACCGCGGTCGAGCTGATGCTGCTCGGCGGCAAGGGCAATATTTCGGTGACCGCCAACGTTGCACCGCGCGCCATGAGCGAGTTGTGTGCCGCGGCCATGGCTGGTGATGCCGTCAAAGCCCGGGCGATCCACGAAAAACTGATGCCGCTCAATAAAACCCTGTTTATCGAATCCAACCCTATCCCCGTGAAATGGGCTCTGCATGAAATGGGCTTGATGCCGGACGGTATCCGTCTGCCGCTCACCTGGCTCAGTGCTGCCTGTCACGAACCGCTGCGGCAGGCCATGCGCCAGTCCGGCGTCCTGGTTTAATTGAGGAAGTACTACGCATGAAGCGATTGGCCGGACTTTCCGCACTTGCCTTGATTATCTCCAGCACCAGTGGCTGCGGATGGATCTGGGGCCCGGAAGGTTATTTCCGTGACCGTGGTAGCGACTACCTGGAAGCGCAACAGACTGCACCGATGCAACTGCCACCGGACGTCAGCACCGCCAAGCGTCTGGATCCGCTGTTGCCGATCCCGCGCAACGTGGCTGACGACACCGCCAAGGGCGAATACATTGTGCCTCGTCCGCAGCCGCTGTCGGCCGCGGCTGATGCCAGCGACTACACCCTGCAGAAGAGCGGCGATTCGCGTTGGGTCATGGCCCAGCATCCACCGGCCGAAGTATGGCCCGTGGCCGTGCAGTTCTTCCAGGACAACGGTTTCCGTCTGGACGAGCAACGCCCACAAACTGGCGAATTCACCACCACCTGGCAGCGTTCCGATGAACTGTCCGCAGCAATGGCCAAGCGCCTGAGCGCAGCCGGTGTCGGCGCCGACAGTGAAAGCCGTGTGCGGGTGCGTATCGAACCAGGCGTGCAGCGCAACACCAGTGAAGTTTACGTGGTCAGCGCCGAGCGTCCTGCCGGCAGCACCGCCAATGTGGATTTCACCAATCGTTCGGTTAACACCGGCCTGGACGCAGCACTGGTCGACGACATGCTGGCAAGCATGAGCCGCACCTCGGAGAAGGGCGGTTCGGTCTCCATGCTGGCCTCTCGTGATTTCGATACGCCAAGTCGTGTCAGCCTGACCGAAGATGGTAGCGGCAACCCGGTGCTCAACGTCGGTTCCGATCTGGATCGTGCCTGGTCGAGTGTCGGTCGTGCGCTGGAACAGGGCGAATGGCGTGTTGAAGACATCAACCGCAGCCTGGGCCTGTACTACATCAACCTCGCCGAAAAAGCCGAGAAAAAGGACGAGAAGCCAGGTTTCTTCAGCGGTCTGTTCGGCAGCAAGCCGGACAAGGAAGAAGTTGAAGCCCGCGCCGAGCGTTATCAGGTTCGCCTGAGCAAGGTTGGCGAGAACGTGCAAGTCACCGTCGAGAAAAACATCAACACCGTGGCGCCAGCAGACGTGGCGCGCAAAGTGTTGAGCGTGATTCAGGACAACCTGGGCTGATCACATGCGTTTTGCCGTTCTCGGCAGCGGTAGCCAAGGGAACGGCACGCTGATAGCCAGCGATGACACGTATGTACTGGTGGATTGTGGTTTCTCCCTGCGGGAAACCGAAAAACGCCTGCTGCGACTGGGTGTGAACCCTTCGCAGCTGAGCGCGATACTCGTGACCCACGAACATGCCGACCACGTGCATGGCGTGGGTTTGCTGTCTCGGCGTTACAATCTGCCTGTCTACCTCAGTCGCGGGACCCTGCGCGGGATGCGCAAACCGATTGAACCCGCAGGCTTTCTGGCTGGCGGCGAGCAACTGCAAATCGGTAACCTGAGCATCGGCGTCATTGCCGTGGCCCATGATGCACAGGAGCCGACGCAGTATGTCTTCAGCGACGGTCAGCGGCGTTTCGGCCTGTTGACCGACCTGGGCTCATATTGCAACAAGGTGCTGGACGGCTACCGGGACCTCGATGCATTGATGATCGAGTCCAATCATTGCCGTGACATGCTGGCTCGCGGTCACTACCCGTACTTTCTCAAGCAACGGGTGGGCGGTGAATTGGGACATTTGAACAACCATCAGGCGGCATTCCTGGTGGCCGAGTTGGGCTGGCAAGGCCTGCAACACCTGGTCCTGGCCCATCTGAGCAGCAAGAACAACCTGCCGCAGCTGGCCCGGCAATGTTTTGTCGACACCCTCGGGTGCGACCCGGACTGGCTGCAACTGGCCGATCAAGATTCAGGGCTCGACTGGCGACACATCGCCTAGCCCACCTACTTAGCAAGCGGAGCCCATCATGGAAAAACGTGAAGAACTCTACCGCGGCAAAGCCAAATCGGTTTACAAGACCGACGACGCTGACCGCTTGATCCTGCTGTTTCGCAACGACACTTCGGCGTTCGACGGCAAGCGCATCGAGCAGCTCGACCGCAAAGGCATGGTGAACAACAAGTTCAACGCCTTCATCATGCAGAAACTCGAAGCAGCCGGCGTGCCGACTCAATTCGACAAACTGCTGGGCGACAACGAATGCCTGGTGAAGAAGCTCGACATGATCCCGGTCGAGTGCGTCGTGCGTAACTACGCCGCCGGCAGCCTGGTCAAACGCCTGGGCGTTGAAGAGGGCATGAAGCTCAACCCTTACACCTTCGAACTGTTCCTGAAGGACGACGCCAAGGGCGACCCGTTCATCAACGAATCCCACGTCGTGGCATTCGGTTGGGGCACTGCCGAGCAACTGGTTCGCATGAAAGAACTGTCGCTCAAGGTCAACGAAGTCCTGAGCAAACTGTTCGACGACGCCGGCCTGCTGCTGGTCGACTTCAAGCTTGAGTTCGGCGTTTTCTCCGACGGCTCCATCGTCCTGGGCGACGAGTTCAGCCCGGACGGCTGCCGTCTGTGGGACAAGGCCACCGGCAAGAAAATGGACAAGGACCGCTTCCGTCAGGGCCTCGGTGACGTCATCGAAGCCTACGAAGAAGTTGCCAATCGTCTGGGTGTACCGCTGTAATCGACGCAAGCATCTGATAGCACGGAAAAATTTCGCTTAGGGGGTTCGCTTCCGGCAAAAGTGTTGTTATGATGCGCGCCGTTGGAGAGATGCCAGAGTGGCCGAATGGGACGGATTCGAAATCCGTTGTACCTTCACCGGTACCTAGGGTTCGAATCCCTATCTCTCCGCCATATATAGAAAGCCCCGTAGATGAAAATCTACGGGGCTTTTTTGTTTACGCGGATTTTTCCGACTGGCCACTTTCACTGCATTTGCCTCAGGTTTTCAGCGTCGGATAAATCAGCTCAACAGCGTAAGAAAAATATGCCTGTTCCCAAGAAAAGTACCTCCACTGAGTCGCTTTAATTACCACCCCCTGTATTTGTTGATCGCTTCGTGAATCAAGAAGTTATCTTCGAAATATCCCCTCACATTGAAAGACATTGCCGCAAAAATTCCTCATCTACTCTGGTTCTGCAGGTCACTGACCTGTCGTAATCAGCAGTCGCAAGGAGCGATCAATGTATTTTGAGATTTACAGGCAAACCCGTGGTATCGCACAAACTGGCAAGGGCCAATGGCGCTGGCGTTTGCGGGCGGGGAACCATGAAACGATTGCCAGTGGGGAGGCTTACGTCAACAAGTCTGATTGCGTGCATGCCATCAGTTTGATCAAAGGGACTCATGATCAGACCCCGGTCAAGGAGATATAGACTCCTGGGCGGTGAAGCTGCTCAGTCAGAGCAGCTTCTTTTTTTTCCGAACGCTCGTATAAGTGCCCTGGATTTTTAGGGATCGGGTCATTTGCCAACCTGCATAGACGCCGATCGCAAGACCTCCCTAAACTGTCCGCCGTCTGGGATCGGGGGACAATGGATGAATCGCAACGAACTGCGCAAGGCCGACATCAATCTGATGGTGGTGTTCGAGACATTGATGCTCGAACGCAACGTCACGCGGGTGGCGGAAAAGCTGTTCCTCGGTCAGCCGACCATCAGTGCGGCGCTGAACCGCTTGCGGACGATGTTCAACGATCCGCTGTTCATTCGGGTCGGCCATCGCATGGAGCCGACGGCGCGGGCCGAGGAAATTATTCTGCACCTGTCACCGGCGTTGGACTCGCTGTCGGTGGCCTTGAGCCTGACCCATGATTTTGATCCGCTCAGCAGCACCATGACGTTTCGCATCGGGCTGTCGGACGATGTCGAGTTCGGCCTGTTACCGCCGCTGCTGCGTGCTTTGCGCCAGGAAGCGCCGAAGGTGGTGTTCGTGGTCCAGCATGTCGACTACTGGCGCATTCCCGACCTGCTGGCGTCTGGTGATATCACCGTTGGTATCAGCCAGACCCGCGGCCTGCCGGCCAACGCCAAGCGCAAATTGTTGCGGCACATCCAGCCCAGTATTTTGCGCGCAGACGCCTCGGACACACCGCTGACCCTTGATGAGTATTGCTCGCGGCCGCACGTGCTGGTGTCCCATACCGCGAATGTCAGTGGCTACGCTGATGAATGGCTGGCGGAGATCGGTCGTACACGCCAGGTAGTGCTGTCCGTTCCGCAGTACAGCTCATTGCCGGCCTTGCTTGCCGGCACCGATCTGATCGCCAGCCTGCCGGATTACACGGCCGAGGCGATGGCCGCGTCCGGCCAACTGTTCAAGGAGCCGTTTCCGTTCAAGACGCCGACACTGGACCTGTCCATGGTCTGGCTCAGTCATGTCGACAGCGATCCGGCCGAACGCTGGCTGCGCTCGCGTCTGGAGGCGTTCATGAGTGAGCGTGCGACTCTTGCGCCTCCCAGTGAGTAGGGCGGCTCTGTGTTATATGTACGACCTTTCTGCCAATCTTCAGGAGCCCCGTTATGCCCCACCTGCACATGGAATACACCGCCAACTTGCCCGAGTTGAATGCCGATCTGGCGTTGATGCGGCTCAACAACGCGTTGGTCGCGTCCGGCCAGTTTGGTGCTGAATTCGATATCAAGTCTCGTGCAGTGAAGGTCGAGACTTTCAGGGTGGGCACTGCACTGGGCGAGCGGGCGTTCGTGCATGTGAAGCTGGCGCTGTTGAGCGGTCGCTCGCCGCAGATCAAAAAGCAGTTGTCTGACAGCCTGCTGGCCGTGGTGCAGGATGTGTGTGAGTGGCCGGCAGAAGTTCAGGTCCAGCTGTGTGTTGAAATCCTCGACATCGATCGAGAGTCCTACACCAAGACCGCCATCGGCCACTGAGTTTCAGGCCATTTCCTGTTCGGCGCAGGCTTTGATCACTTGCTCGCGTAGCCAGGTGTTGGCGCTGTCCTGATCGACGCTTTGACTCCACTGCATGTCCAGGGTGAAGCCCGGCAAGCCGTTGGGCGCTTCGCAGTGATTGAAGATTGCCTCGTTGGCCAGCAATTGCTGGATGCGTCGGGGCAAGGTCAGGATGAAATCGGTGCCGGTGATCATCTTCAGCGCCGCGCTATAACTGTTGGATCGCGCGACTATCTGTCGTTTGTGGGCCTGTTGAGCAAGCCAACCGTCGACCATATTGGTGGTCGATGTCCAAGGCGTCGGGAACACATGCCGGCGTTGAGTGAATGCTTGCAGGCTCAAGCGCGGTTCCAGCGGCGTGGCGCGTTTGTCGAAGACGCACACCAGATCATCTTCCAGCAGCCTCCTGGAGTTGAAATCGGTGTGGCTGCGATGAAAGTTCGGGCCGAAACAGATCACCAGGTCGAGGCTGCCGTCGCGCAGTTCTTCGGCCGGGATGTCGGTTTCGAACTTGTGCATGTTGACCATCACTGGCAGGTCGGCGAAATCGAAGCTCTTCAACAGGCGCGGCAGGATCAACTGCTCGAAGTACTCCGGCGCGCAGATATTGAAGGTGACCGGTTGCAAGGTCGGGTCGAAGGTCGGTGTCCCGGCGTGACACAGGTTGATGCTTTCGAGGATTTTCAGCACATGGGTATGCATGGTGCTGGCTTTGTAGGTGGGGCGCATACCCATGCGGGTATTGATGAATAGCTCGTCTTCGAAACTGGTGCGCAGTTTTTTCAGGCAGTAACTCACGGTGGACTGACTGACGCAGAGCGCCTCCGACACACCGGTGACGCTGCTTTGCTCATACACGGCGACAAACACCATGAGGTCCTGCATATCGAGCTTTCTAAGCAAGTTACTGTTCAGCATCCGTTCTGTCTCGCTGTGCTCCTTGCGCTGACTGTGCGCAAACGTGTGCGAATGATCCTAACGGAACGATGGTGCCAAGAGAATGCCTTGTAGGATTTTTCATGGTCAGTTGTGGGACAGAAAATGTTGCGAACACGACCTGTGAATTCAATCTCTTGAAAGCTGGCCAGAGGCCTTTAACGCTGATGGCTGCGCGGGGATCGCGTCGCGGCTGGATATTAGCAGCGCCAACATGCCGATGCCCACCAGTAATGCGCCGATGATTTCCTGGGTTAGTGGTGACTCGTGTAGCCAGAACCAGTGGAACAGCGTGATGAACAGAGTGCTCAGGTAGATGTAGGAAATGACTGAGGAGGGGGCGATGACGCCAATGGCTCGATGCAGTAGCCAGAAGGTCGCCAGCGTGGCGAACAGTGCCAGGTACATCAACCACCAAAGATCGCTCGCGGTCAGCAACGAAGCCGATCGCCAGCCGCCGCTGAACCCACAGAACGCCAATAGAAACAGCGCACCAAACAGCATATTCCAGAAGGTCATGCCCACCGGGCCGCGACCCTTGAGGCTATTGGTCTTGAGCCGTTGACTCAGGGGCGAGTAGAGCGCCATCGCCAAACAACCGATCCCGTACACCGATAGCGCATACAGCGACGGCAGTTCGTCGGGGCCAGCACCTTTCAACACCAGCAGCACGGCACCCGCTGCGGCAGTCAGCATGGGCAATACGCGCTTTTTCAGGCTGCTGTCGGGCATCAGGAAGGCTTCGAACAGCAGCGTCAGCAACGGCACCAGAGTGAACATCGTCCCGGTGTTGATCGCCGAGGTGTAGCGCAGTGCTTCGAACAATGAGCCGAAATACAGCGCCAGCAGCATACCGAGCACAGCGTGGCTGAGCAGTCCCTGGATGTTCATGGCGGTATCGCCCTTGAACACTAGCAGGGGCAAAAATACCAGGGCGCAAAACAGCAAGCGCAAACCGGTCAGCAGAATCGGGTCGATGGCCTGGCTGACCTGGGCTGCCGCGGAAAACGAGACGGCAATCAACAGTGCCCAGAGCAGCATGCCGACGTGAGCCGCAGCAAAACCTGTGCGTTTCATGATGGGGTTTCCGGGTCAGTGAATGTGTTTGGCGTAATGCCGCGGATCGAAGCGCAGAGCCATCAGAATCATCAACGCCATGACGCCGGTCAGTGACCACCAGGCCCATTCGAAACTGCCCAGCTGATCGCGAATTATCCCGGCCATCAGCGGCGAGAGGCCGGCAATCAGATAACCGATGCCCTGCACGAAGGCAGTCAGCCCGCCTGCGCGTTGGGGATTGTCCAGATGATCCAGCGACACGATCAGGCTCATCGGGAACAGCCCGCCGATGCCCAATCCGAGCAGGCAGGGCCACAGCAGGCTCAGGTATTGCGGACTCAGAATCAGCCCGCAGAAACCGGCCATGATCAGCGTCAGTAACACCACCAGCACCAGGCGCCGGTCTCGGCTGCGGTTGGCGATGGCGGGAACCAATAGCCCCGACAACACTTCCATGGCCGTCAAAAAGCCCAGCAACAAACCGGCCTGTTGTTCGCTCCAGCCTTTTTCCACGTAGTACGGCGCCAGCCAGGCCAGCACACAGGTGTAGGACGCGGTGCCGAGGCCGAAGAAGATTGCGAGTAACCAGGCGCGGGAATGGGTGAAAAAGGATTCTTTGCCTGATGATTTGGCATCCCGCGCAGGCATTCCCGAGCGTTGAGCGCACCAGAACAGCAATGCCAACAGCGCCAGCGCCGCCCAGATCGCCAAACCCACTCGCCAACTGTCGGTGCGGGTCATCACCAGCGGCGCAAACGACGCGGCGATTGCCGCGCCGCCCATGATCGACGTCACGTAGAGGCCCATGCACACGGAAACGTTGTCGCTGAAACGGGACTTGATCAGGGTGGGCATTATCGCCTGGATCAACGCAATGCCGATGCCAGCCAACACGGCACTCAAGATGAGTTCCGCCGCAGAATCGAGGAACAGCCGCGACACCGTGGCCAAACCGATGATCAGCAGCGACAGCACCACGGTGCGTTGCTCGCCCAGCCGCTGACTGACACCGATACCGAAGAACATCGCCAGTCCCATGGCCATGACTGGCAACATTGTCAGGAGCGAGGCCAGGCTGAAACTCAGCGGGATATCACCGCGGATGGCTGATAACAGAGGACCGACAGCGGCCATGGATGGACGCAGGTTCAGGGCGACAAGAATGATGCCGAACATCAGCCAGAAGGCAGGGCGGGAGGTTGCGCGAACGTTTTCCATAATCGGACCTTCAAAAACAAGGAGCCGATTAGGCGCGCGAGCCCCGGAGGCGGCAAATCAGAAAGTCTGGAGTGATATTTAAAAATTAAATAGCTGTATCGCACCCCCAAAATTCCTGTGGGAGCGGGCTTGCCCGCGATAGCGGTAGATCGGTCAACATCTTAGTTAAATGTAAATCCGTCATCGCGGGCAAGCCCGCTCCCACAGGGATGGAGGGCGTTTGGGAAATTGATTGTTTAGTCTGTCCACACCCAAAGTTCTTCAAATCCCGATTTAACGACTTAACCACCCGTGTGACGCTGCTGGTCATCTGTTTACTGCGGTCTTCTCTATGGACGGTTGTCCGGTCGCACTCCCTTCCGAACTGGCCTTCTGGGCACTGTGGCACTGCCGCCACGCCCGCCCGCCGGATTCTTGCCTGTCCCGCTGATTGTTCTGACAGGTCCCGCGCCGTGCGCCGGGATCAAACCGGCGGCGCCTGTGCGTTTGCCTGACGCGGATAGACGAGAATTCCCATGAGCTGTGCCACGACATCCTTCGCCACGAAAGAAGAAGCCCTGTCCTTCCTGGAACACAATCCGGATATCGAGATGTTCGAGCTGTTCATCCTCGACAACAACGGTGTGCCACGGGGCAAGTTGCTGCATCGCGATGAACTGCTGGCGGTGTACGAGAGCGGGCGGCCGCTGCCGAGTACCATTCTGGGCCTGACCATCAATGGCGATGACGTGGAAAATTCCGGGCTGGTCTGGGATGTCGGTGATATCGATTGCCGGGCCTACCCGATCAGCGGCAGTTTGCAGCGTATGCCGTGGCGATTGATTCCCACGGCGGCGGTGCAAGTCAGCATGCATCCAAAAGAGGGCATGCCCGCGACCATCGCCGACCCACGGCACCTGCTGGCCAAGGTCATCGAAGGTTTGCAGGCCGACGGTTATTACCCGGTGATGGCGGCGGAGCTGGAGTTCTATTTGCTGGATCAGCAGCGCGACAGCAACGGTCGGCCGCAGCCGGCGCGGGATGTTGATGGCGGGCGACCACGCGCCACGCAGGTCTATGGCTTACGTGAACTGGAGCAAATCGAGCCGTTTCTGGCCGATCTCTATAGCGCCTGCAAATTGCAGGGCATTCCGGCGCGCACGGCGATTTCCGAATACGCGCCGGGGCAGGTGGAAATCACCCTCGAACACCGCACCGATGCTTTGCAGGCGATGGATGAAGCGGTGCGCTACAAACGGCTGGTCAAGGGCGTGGCCCACAAACACGGGATGACTGCCTGTTTCATGGCCAAGCCTTTCGATGATCTGGCCGGCACTGGCATGCACATGCACGTCAGCCTGGCGGACAAGGAGGGCAATAACCTGTTCGCCAGCGAAGCCCCGGACGGCACGCCGCTGCTTAAACAAGCGGTCGGCGGAATGCTCAGTACGTTGCTCGATTCGTTGCTGCTGTTCTGTCCGAACGCCAACTCGTACCGTCGTTTCCAGACCAACAGCTACGCACCATTAGCGGCCACCTGGGGCGTGGACAACCGAACCGTGAGTTTGCGGGTGCCCGGCGGGCCGGCATTCTCCCGGCATATCGAGCACCGCATCTGTGGTGCCGACGCCAACCCGTACCTGGCGGCTGCGGCGATTCTGGCCGGGATTCATCGCGGCATTCGCGAGCAGATGGATCCTGGTGCACCGGTCAAGGGCAATGGGTACGCCCAGGCCACGGAGTTGTTGCCGACCGACTGGTTGACCACGTTGCGAGCACTGGAGGCATCGAGCTGGGCGCGGGAAGCATTTGGCAGTGAGTTTCTTGGTGTGTATCTGGCGGTGAAACGTGCCGAATACCGGCAGTTCATGGGCGAAGTCGGTGAGCAGGATTGGCGCTGGTATCTGCATCAGGCCTGAAACTAGTATCCATTGTTGAAAGTTCGGGCCTAATGCCATGAGCCAACTAATTGTTGGCTTCTTTTTCACGAAAAATTGATGGTTGGCTGCTTAAGATTTGTGTTGTCGCGGTAAATGAAATTTTCACATTTGCCTCGGGCACTTCTTTCAGGAACAACCAATCATCATGTTGAAGTTCAAAGCCGTGCGCCCCGAGTGGGTGACGTTGATTGCCAGTGCCTTTTTATTGGCAGGGTTCAATTCAGTACTCTGGCAACACTTGTTTGTTATCACCGTGGCAGACGGTCAAGGCATCGCCATGCGTGTTGCATTCGGGGTAATGATCCTGGCGGCCTTCAACATTGTGCTGACCTTGCTGGCGTTTCAATCTGTGATGAAACCCGTGTTGACGCTGATCTTTTTGGTCAGTGCCGGCGTGGCCTATTTTATGAGCCAATACGGTGTATTGATCGACGCCGGTATGTTTCGTAACTTCGCAGAAACTAATGCCACAGAAGTGCGTGACTTACTGTCTGTGAAGTTGTTTGTTTTTATTATGTTTCTCGGAGTTTTACCGTCGTGGTTGTTGTGGAAGACGCCGGTTAATTATCGTCGTTGGCACCGTGAGTTATTAAGTAAAGTGCTGGTGAGTGTCGCATCGGTTGCGGTGATCGGCGGTGTCGCCCTGGTCAACTATCAAGGCTTGTCGTCGTTGTTTCGCAATCACCATGAATTGCGCCTGATGGTGGTGCCAAGCAACTACATCGGTGCCTCGCTCGGTTATCTGCGCGAGCAAGTCGTTTCTGCCCGGCAACCCTTTGTCAAACTCGGTGAAGATGCCGAGAAAAACCCGGTCTGGCAAACCCACGGCCGTAAATCCCTGACGGTACTGGTGGTGGGCGAAAGTGCCCGGGCCGAGAACTTCGGCATCCTGGGTTATAACCGCGACACCACCCCCCAACTGGATAAGGAAGCCGGCCTGATTGCCTTCACCGATGTGCATTCTTGCGGCACGGAAACGGCCGTGTCGGTGCCCTGCATGTTCTCCAACATGGGCCGCAAGGATTACGACGCCAGCAAGGCAAAGAATGAGGAAGGTCTGTTGGACGTGCTCAAGCATGCCGGTCTCGAGGTGATCTGGCGGGATAATCAGTCGGGCTGCAAAGGTACTTGCGATCGGGTCACTGTCGACGACGTGAGTAACCTGAAAGACCCGGCGTTGTGTGCCAATAGCGAGTGCCGCGATGAAATTCTCCTGCAAGGTTTGCAGCACTTCATCGACACGCTGGATAAAGACACCGTGCTGGTACTGCACCAAATGGGCAGTCACGGTCCGGAGTACTTCAAGCGCTACCCGAAAGAATACGAACACTTCACCCCGGTGTGTGAAAGCAATGCACTGAACAATTGCAGCCGCGAAAGTATCGTCAATGGCTACGACAACACGTTGGTGTATACCGACCATGTGCTGTCGACCCTGATCGACCTGTTGCGCAGTAATCAGGACAAAGTCGATACCGCCATGCTTTATCTGTCGGACCACGGCGAATCCCTGGGCGAATACAACCTGTTCCTTCATGGCACGCCTTACATGCTGGCGCCGGAACAACAGAAGCATGTAGCGATGCTGGCGTGGTTCTCCGACAGCTATCAAAAATCGTTCTCGGTGGACACTCATTGCCTGCAATTGAGTCGCGAAATGCCCTTGAGCCAGGACAACCTGTTCCATTCCATGCTTGGCCTGCTGGAGGTCAACAGCAAGGTCTATGACCCGGGACTGGACATGTTTGCCGGCTGCCGCGGCGCAGTGATTGACGGTGTGCTGGCCAAAAAATGAGTCCGTCGACCTTTTTTTCACGCGCCAGTGGTTAACCTGCCGCCAGTCGATATTCCAACAAGAGCCCTTGCACATGTCCGCGCTGCCCCCATCCGCCATCGAACTGGAGTTCGCCCGGCGCTACGATCAGGAACATGCCCGCGTCTGCCTTCAGTCGCGACCGCGTGGGCTGGCGGGGCGTTTGACGTTCTGGCGCGACGAGCAACTGGTGCGTAATGCGCTTCAGGTCGCTGGCGAACCGGGATTGATTCTTGATGTTGCCTGCGGTGTAGGGCGCTTCTGGTCGATTCTGGCCGAACATGCGAATCGGGTGATTCTTGCGAGCGATCCGTCTCAGGACATGCTCGATCATGCCCGCACCCACCATCCGCAGCACCTGCTGGAGCGGATCAAGACCTTTCAGAGTTCAGCCTTCACCATCGGTTTGTCGGCGAACGCGGTGGACTGCATTTTTTGCATGCAACTGTTTCAACACATCACCAGTCCTGAGCATCGGTTGGCCCTGCTGGGCGAGTTCCATCGGGTCAGTCGCGACACAGTGATTGTGGCGGTGCGGGTTGATGCGCATTTCAAACTGCGCCAATCGGGTGTGAACGGTGCACAGTCCCAGCCACAGGCGAGCAAGGCCGAGCTTGAGGCCGAGTTCAGGCAGGCGGGTTTCCGCTTGCTCAGCCATCAAGACTTCCTGCCGGGTTGTGCGCGGATGCGGGTCTACGTGCTGCGTAAGGGCAGCTAGTCTCCTCCTGTCAGACTATTCTTGCGATCCAGCAGGTATTTTCGCTAAAGCTCTTGTTCAGTGGAGGCGCGGAAATTGCCGGGGGCGATATATACTGCGCGCCATTCTTCAAGGGAGAGCCGTGTGGCCATCGATATTCACTGGATTCGCGACAACGATAGCCTCGGTCAGTTTTGCGCCGAGTGGCAGCAACTGCCATTCGTTGCCCTCGACACCGAATTCATGCGGGTCGACACCTTTTACCCGATCGCAGGCCTGCTGCAGATCGGCGATGGCGTACGCGCTTACCTGATTGACCCACTGACCATCGACAATTGGCAGCCGTTGGCCGCGTTGCTGGAAAATCCGGCCGTGGTCAAAGTCCTGCATGCGTGCAGCGAAGATCTCGAAGTGCTACTGCGTCTGACCGGCAGCCTGCCGGCGCCGTTGTTCGACACCCAACTGGCCGCCGCTTACCTGAACCTGGGTTTTTCCATGGGCTATTCGCGGCTGGTGCAGGAAGTGCTCGGCATTGACCTGCCCAAGGGCGAAACCCGTTCCGACTGGCTGCAACGTCCACTGTCCGACACCCAGATCAGCTACGCCGCCGAGGATGCCTTGCATCTGGCGGAAGTTTTCGTACAGCTGCGTCCGAAGCTTTCTGACGATAAATACGCCTGGGTCCTGGAAGACGGTGCAGAGCTGGTGGCCAATCTGCGTCGCGAGGTCGACCCGTATGAGGTCTATCGCGACGCCAAACTGGCCTGGAAGCTGTCCCGCGCCCAACTCGCCGTATTGCGTGAGCTCTGTGCCTGGCGCGAGCGCGAAGCCCGCGCCCGTGATCTGCCGCGCAACCGCATCATCCGTGAACATTCCCTGTGGCCGTTGGCGCGCACGCAGCCGGACAACCTCGGCGCGCTGGCGAAAATAGAAGACATGCACCCGCGTACCGTGCGTCAGGACGGCGAATTTCTGCTTGATCTGATCAAGCGCTCTGGCAGTGTGTCGCCTGATCAATGGCCGCCAGCAGTGCCGGAGCCGTTGCCGGTGGACGCCGCCGCGCTGGTCAAACAGCTGCGCGCGATCGGCCAGGCCGAAGCCGAGCGACTGAACATCGCCCCAGAACTGATGCTGCGCAAGAAAACCCTGGAAGCGCTGCTCAAGAGCGGTTTCCCCAATGGTCCTTACCAATTGCCTGATTCGCTGCGTGGCTGGCGCCGCGAATTGATGGGCCAAGCGCTGCTCGACAGCCTGGCCACCGCCGGAGAACAGCCTTGAAACGTATTTGCTCCATCTATCGAAGCCTGAAGAAAAACGAGATGTACCTCTATGTGCTCAAAAGCGATGCACTGGAGCGCGTTCCGGAAAGTCTGATGGCGGCCTTCGGCAAACCGCATCACGCTTTCGATCTGGTGCTGACGCCCGAGCGCAAGCTGTCACGCGAAGACATCACTGTGGTGCTGGAAAACCTCGAAAAACAAGGCTATCACCTGCAAATGCCGCCGGCCGAAGACGAATACATCGAGCATCTGCCGGAAGAATTGCTACGACGCAACGACCCGATGTAATCGTCAGACAGGCTCTGTTCAGAGCCTTTGTGAAACACTGGAATGATTTTGGCGATGGCCAGGGCGATGGAGTGATACTCCGTCGGCGGCCGTCTGCACTGTTTTTGAAAGGTTTGAACCATGCGCGTTCTGATTGCTGAACACGACCACCCTGTGTATGCCCAACTGTTGCGTCAGGCAGCGCCTGATCTGGAAGTACTGACCAGCGGCGACTCCGCCGAACTGGCCCGTCAGGCCGCCGAGTGCCAAGTCTGGCTCGGCCAGCCGGACCTGCTGGCGACGCTGTTGCGTCAGGGCCACACGCCGGCATGGCTGCAGTCGACCTGGGCCGGCATCACGCCGTTGCTGGCCGACGGCCTGCCACGGCACTATCGCCTGACTCGCGCGGTAGGGATTTTCGGTCAGGTCATGGCCGAATACGTACTGACTTACATGCTAGGCCACGAGCGCGAAGTACTGCCGCGGTTGGTGAGCCAGGTCGAGCGAAAGTGGGACAGTCGCCAGGGGCAAAGCCTGGCTGGACGCAAGGTGTTGATCGTCGGCACCGGTGACATCGGCCAGACCGTGGCGCAGTTCCTTGTGCCATTTGGTGTCGAGTTGTACGGCATCGCCAGCGAAGCCCGCGAGCAGGCGCCCTTTGTCGAAGTCGGCACGCTGAGCGACTTGCCGCGACTGGTCGGCGAAGTGGATTACGTGATCAATCTGCTGCCGAACACCCCGAATACTCACGACCTGTACGACGCCGCGCTGTTCAAGCAGTTCAAGCCGACCGGGTTGTTCATCAACGTCGGGCGCGGCGTGGCGGTGGTCGATGCGGATCTGGTGGAAGCCTTGAAGGAAGGGCATCTGGCCGGGGCCGTGATCGACGTCTGCCGTCAGGAACCGCTGCCGCAACGCCATCCGTTCTGGACCGCGTGGGGCCTGCTGCTGACGGGGCACAGTTCGGCACCGACTTCGCCACCGATGATGGTGAAGTTGTTCGTCGAAAACCTGCGGGCGTATCAGGCGGGTGAAGCGTTGCGTGGGGAAGTGGATTTTTCACGCGGGTATTGAATTCACCCAGCTGATCATTCCCACGCTCCGCGTGGGAATGTCGCCAGGGACGCTCCGCGTTCCGCTTCGGATCCGGCGCGTTTAGAGGGTGAAATCACCTTCAGTCGCCAACTCGCTCAGCGGCCGACGCGGGCTTGGCTCTTCGCGCGCTTGCAGGTACTCGGCCAGCGTCGCCTTGTCGCCCAGCTTGCCGATCGCCACCGCCGCGTGCAGCGCATAGCCCTCAGGAATATTCAGCTCTTTGCGGGTCAGCTCCTGATCGAAACCGGCCATGCCGTGGGTGTGCCAGCCACTGATGCTCGCTTGCAGCGCCAAGTGGCCCCAGGCCGAACCGGTGTCGAAGGTGTGCCATAGCGCCGGTGTTTCTTCAGTGGCGCCAGGTACCGCGAAGGTGGTTTTCGAGACGACGATCACCAGCGCCGAGGCGTGCTGCGCCCAGCTGCGGTTGAACTCGTTCAGCAGACCCAGATAACGCTCCCAGTTCGGCGTGTCGCGACGCGCATACAGAAACCGCCAAGGCTGCGAGTTGTACGCCGATGGCGCCCAGCGCGCGGCTTCGAAGAAGCTCAGCAGGGTCTCGACGGGAATGGTTTCGCCGGTGAACGCGCGGGGCGACCAGCGATCAGTGAACTGAGGGTGAATGGCGTAGTCGGCAACGCGTGGATTAGCACTCATCAAGAGATTCCTTTACGTTTGAAAGTGAGGGTCGTCTGAAACCTGCGGGCGCAGTTGAGCTGAGCGATGAGGTTTTTCGAGAGCCTGGGTAGTTCACCTGAATGCAACGCGGTTGAGCGTTAATGGCATTTGAGCATGGCTCCTTGCGACGGCAAAGCTACTTGGGGGCGCTATAACTGACAAGTTCCGTTGTACCGGCAGTCGCCAATGCTTGGCCCGCCGGTGCCTTGGTACTAGACTGGCGGCCTTTTCACCACCTGATGTTGATGCTTGAGCCATGGCCGCCAAAGTCGAACCGTTCTGGATACGCAAAACCCTCGATCAACTCGATCAAGAGGAATGGGAATCGCTGTGCGATGGCTGTGGCCTGTGCTGCCTGCAAAAACTCGAGGACGAAGACGACAACTCCGTGTACTACACGCGTATCGCCTGCAAATTGCTCGACCTCAAAACCTGTCAGTGTACCGATTACCCCAACCGTCGCGACTCGGTGCCCGATTGCATTCAGCTCACGCCAGGCAAGGCCGATGAGTTCAAATGGCTGCCGCCGACCTGCGGTTATCGACTGGTCAGCGAAGGCAAGGATTTGCCGCTCTGGCATCATCTGGTGTGCGGTGATCGCGAGGCGGTGCATCACGAACGTATTTCCCAGTCCGGACGTATGCTCGCCGAGGGCAGCGTGGCTGAAGAGGATTGGGAAGACCATCTGATTTTTCGCGCGGGTTAATTCCCACTGCTTTGTGGCGAGGGCGCTTGCTCCCGCTTGAGTGCGTAGCACTCACAAAATCAGCAGTGATTAGAAGAATTTGGGGCTGCTATGCAGCCCGGCGCGAGCAAGCTCGCTCGCCACACTAGGAGTGTGTATGGCTGTGGGAGTGCGGCTGGCGTTGACTGTCGGGCTGCTGGCCCTGAGTTTGCCGGTGTGGGCGGCGAAGAAAGTCGATCTGGATTATCACGTGCGCCTGCTGCCGCAAAGCGATCAGGCCGAAGTGCGCCTGACCCTGGCCCAGGGCTCGGCGGTGCGCAGTCTGGATTTCGACTTGGGCGATGGCGGTCACTACAGCGATTTCAAGGCTGATGGCCAATGGCAACTCACCCCCGGCAAACAGGCCCGTGGTCTCTGGCGCCCGGCCGCCGACAAGGCCAGCCTGACCTACCGCGTGAGCATCAGCCATGGGCACAAGAGCGGCAGCTTCGATACCCGCATGACGCCGAACTGGGCGCTGATGCGTGGCGATGACCTGGTGCCTGCGGCCAAACTCGATCAGCAGGACGGTGTCGAGCTGGTTTCACGCCTTGAGTTCGAATTACCCACCGGTTGGAAAAGCGTCGAAACCGCTTGGCCGCGGATCGGCAAGAACAGGTTCCGGATCGACAATGGCTCGCGTCTGTTCGACCGTCCCACTGGCTGGATGCTCGCCGGCCATCTCGGCAGTCGTCGTGCGCGGCTGGGGGAAACCGAAGTCACCGTCGCCTCGCCTCAAGGTCAGGGCATGCATCGCATGGATGTGCTGACGCTGCTGACCTTTGTCTGGCCGCAAGTGCAGGCAGTTTTTCCGCGTCACCCCAGCAAACTGCTGATTGTCGGCGCCAACGACCCGATGTGGCGCGGTAGCTTGGGCGCCCATGAATCGATCTACCTCAATAGCCGTCTGCCGCTGGTCAGCGAAAGCGGCACCAGTGCCTTGGTGCGCGAATTGGCTCAGGTGTTCGGGCGGATCAACGACAGCCAGCGCAGCGACTGGATCAGCGAAGGGTTTGCTGAGTATTACGCCATCGAACTGGTGCGCCGCGCAGGCGGGATGAGTGATGAGCGGTATGAGAGCCTGCAAAGCAAATTGACCAAAGCCAGCCAAAAAGTCACGACGTTGCGCGGTGAACAGATCAACCCGGCGCAGGTGGCCAGAGCGGTGGTGTTGCTACAGGAACTGGACCGCGAGATTCGTCTGAAAACCCGCAACAAGCGCTCGCTCGATGATGTGCTGCGTGGGGCGATGCATTTGGAAAGTGTGGATACCAAGGAATTCGTCCAGCTCGCGCAAAGCGTTATTGGCGAGTCTTCCAAGGTGCTCGATACCGGGTTGCTTCAGTAGCATCGCCATCGCGGGCAAGCCCGCTCCCACAGTAATTGGCGGTGTTCACACATGTTGTGTACGCCAAAAATCCTGTGGGAGCGGGCTTGCCCGCGAAGAGGTACTGAGCCTCTGCATCGATTCCGGATCAGACCCCAGCCTTCGGCGAGTTCAACGAATCATTTCCCGTCACGGTCGCCGTGCTGGTCGCTGCTTCTGCATTGGCTTTCATGCGTGCCAGCTCATCCCCGGCACGCTCGATCCTCGCGCGTGCGTTTTCCATGTCCTGACGGTTCTTTTCCAACAGTCTTTTCGCCGAGCAATGCCCGGTGATTCCCCGGGCCAGGGCCATGCCGCCAATGGCTATTTCAATCAATCCGAACACGCCGCCGCGTCGCAGACCTTTGCTTAGCATGACCACACCACCCGCCAGGGAGCCGGCGCGTTCCCAACCATGAACGTTCTGTTCGGAAGGGCTCTGGAACGGGGTGGTTTCGATACGTTCTACAGGATTGAACTCGCGCATGATCGGTCTCCAGGCAGGGAAGGGTTGCTTCAGCAATAGATATTTAGCTGACTGCCTGGGCGAGCGGCTTGTTCCATCGAATTTGCGGCAATTCAGCGGAATTTCGGCCCGGAGCGGGTGTTGTTGCCCTTGGCCATGCGGTCGTACAGCACAACGTTGACGGTGGCCGCCAGGTTCATGCAGCCGGTGGTCGGGATGTAGACCACGTCTTCGCACCAGTCGCGGATTTCTTTATCCAGCGAACCGTCTTCGGGGCCGAAGATGTAGAGGGCGCGATCCGGGTGCGTGTATTCCGGCAGCGAGCGGGCGCCGTCGACCAGTTCCACGGCGACCGGGACACAGCCCAAGGGCAGGATTTTCTTCAGGTCGTCGATGCCGATCAGCGGGATATCGTAGTGGACTCGCTTGGTGTCGGTGACGAAATCGGCGGCGCGTTCATAGCGCTTGCCGGTGTAAAAAACCGACGCCACGCCATAGCAGCCGGCGGCGCGCATGACCGAACCGACGTTCTCCGGTGATTTGGGGTTATACAAACCAATGCAGCTGTACCGTTTGTCTGCCACGAGCGGGGTGCCTTCGGGGAAAAAACGGCGATTATACGGGGATTGGGGGAGGGGTGTTCAGTGATCGTTCCCACGCTCTGCGTGGGAATGCCGCCAGGGACGCTCCGCGTTCCGCTTCCGAATGTGACGCAGAGCGTCACGGGATGCATTCCCACGCAGAGCGTGGGAACGATCAATCCCCTGTGGGAGCGGGCTTGCTCGCGAAGGGGCCAGCGCAGGCACCGAAGATCTTTAATCTTCTTTCTTCATCAACCCCGCCAACGCCGCAAACGGGTTGTGCGTCGCCTTGGCAATCTTCGGCGTACTCAGCGAGCCTTCGTCGAAATACTGCTGATCGGTATAACGCGAGTGTTCGTTGTCATGGCAATACAGGCACAACAGTTCCCAGTTCGAACCATCCTGAGGGTTGTTGTCGTGGTTGTGGTCGCGGTGATGCACGGTCAGTTCGCTCAGGCGTTTGCCGGAGAATTCACGGGCGCAGCGGCCGCACACGTGCGGGTACATCTTCAGGGCCTTGTCGCGGTAACCCATTTCCTTGTCGCGCTGGTTATCGGCGAGGATGCGGTCCAGCTTCGATGTGTTGGTTGGGGTGGACGAACTCATGGGTTCACCTTTGTAAAAAGACTAATGACGGTTATGACGTGAGTGTAGGGCCTGTCATCACGTATTTACTAGGCCGCGCCACAGCAGACCGGCCCTTCGGGTTGTGCCTGAAAACGAGCCAGGCTGCGTTGCAGTCCTTGGCAAGGGAGCGACCATTACCAGCGGACTGCGCCTTGCCTGGCTCGTTTTCAGGCGCAACGCGGCCTAGTAAATAAGTGATGACAGGCCCACGCTCAGCCCTTGAGCTTCTCGGCAATCCAGATGGTGTGGCGGGTGCCCTTGTTGCCATGGGCGAAGACTTGCACTTCCTCGGCCTTGAAACCGGCCTTTTTCAGCTTGTCGGAAAACTGCCGGTCGGCGCTGGCCGACCACACCGCCAGCACGCCTTTTGGCCGCAAGGCCTTGGCACACGCGCTCAGGCCGCCGGCGGAATAGAGCCAGCTGTTGGCCTTCTGGGTCAGACCTTCGGGGCCGTTGTCGACGTCGAGCATGATCGCATCGAAACCTTGTGGCTCGGCTTGCAGCACCTTGGCCACGTCTTCCATACGGATCACCGTGCGCGGGTCGAGCAGCGGGTTGCCGGCTTTTTCGCCCAGCGGCCCGCGATTCCACTCCACCACGCCGGGCACCAATTCGGCGACCACCACTTCAGCCGTTTTGCCCAAATGCTTGAGCGCCGAGGCGAGGGTGAAGCCCATGCCCAGGCCACCGATCAATACTCGCGAATTCGGCCGGCCGGCGACCTTGCGGCAGGGGATTTCGGCCAGGGCATCTTCGGAGCCGTGCATGCGGGTATTCATCAACTGCCCGCCGTCACCACCCTGAATCTTGATAACGAAGTCCTCGCCGTATTCGAACAGGCACAGGGCACCGCCGTTTTCAGGGATGGGGGTGGTGTCGAGCAGAACGAAACGTTTCATGGGGCGCTCTTGAGGAGAAATTGACATACGGAGGAAGGCAAACACGCGCAGTTGGGAGTAGCCTGCAAAAAGACCACAAGGCCAACGGAGCCATTGATGAAGCGCACCATTCTAACGGTCATTGCCCTGGCCGCGCTCTCGATAACTGCAGTGCAGGCCCAAGAGCTGCAAACCATCCCCACCAGTCCCGCGCCGATACCCGGTTCACCCGGCACCGCCACTCCGACACCGTATCCGCAGATCACCCCGACCAGCGTGCCCAAGGCCGGTACCGGCAGTGGCGGGCCACCGCTGTTGCCGCCGATCGAAATGCCCAATCCACCCAAGGACCAGACCTTGCCGGGCCTTGAACCGAACACGACGAAAATCAAAACACCGGGAGGCTAGACCTGTTGCGAGAGCAGTTGCCCATCGGCCATGCGCAAGCGTTTGGAAAGGGATACGGCGAGGGCGCGGATGATCTTGGCGGCGATTTTCGGCGCGTCGTTGAGCATCTTTTCCAGGGAGTCCTTGCCCAGGTTGAGCAACTGGCAATTGCTCGCGGCCACGCAACTGGCTGAGCGTCGTTCACCGTCGAGCACAGCCATTTCGCCGAACGCCCGACCGCTGCGCAAGGTGGCCATGGTCACTCGTTGCCCGTCGCTGTTGGTCTTCTGCACCGCGACCTGGCCGGTGTGGATGATGCACATGAAACTGCCGGCATCGCCCTCATGGAAAATCTCTTCACCTTCGGCGATGGTGCTGATGCTGAAGTAACCCGAAGCCGCCACGAAGTCTGCCGGCAGCAGTTGATCGAACAGGCCGCAGTCCATCAGCCAGTCGCGAATTTCGTTGTTCAGTAAGGTCGGTTCTGACATGTCGTCACGGTCTTTTTCTTGTGTCTGTGTCTGTTCCAGGCCTTCAGTCACCCATCATCCCCTGTGGGAGCGGGCTTGCCCGCGATGACGATGTCACAGCCAATGTTGATATTGAATGTGATGACCTCATCGCGGGCAAGCCCGCTCCCACAGGAGATGAGTGTTGTCTCGGGCCTCGGTGTCTGGTGTTAAGACCGGTACGCCGGGCCAAGTTCCTCAGGCGATGCCCAAAACCTTGAAAACAAATGCGTATTCGAGGGCTACGTCACGTAATCCCTGATAACGACCGCTCATGCCGCCATGCCCGGCACCCAATTCGGTCTTGAGCAGCAGGGGATTGGTGTCAGTTTTGGTCGCGCGCAATTTCGCCACCCACTTGGCCGCTTCCCAGTACTGCACGCGACTGTCGTTGTAACCGGCGATCACCAGCGTTGCCGGATAGGCTTGCGCGGTGACGTTTTCGTACGGGGCGTAGGCCTTGATCCGATCATAGACGTCCGGCTCTTGCGGGTTGCCCCACTCGTCGTATTCCGTGACGGTCAGCGGCAGCTCCGGGTCGAGCATGGTGTTGAGCACGTCGACGAACGGCACTTCGGCAATCGCTGCACCGAACAGCTCCGGCCGTTGATTGAGTACCGCGCCGATCAGCAAACCACCGGCGCTGCCACCGCTGATCGCCAACTGCGATGGGGTGGTGAAACCGTTGGCGATCAGGTGTTCGGCGCAAGCGATGAAATCGCTGAAAGTGTTGTGTTTGTGTTCCTGTTTGCCGGCGCGGTACCAGGCTTCGCCCAGTTCACCGCCACCGCGTACGTGGGCGATGGCAAACGCCATGCCGCGATCCAGCAGGCTCAGGCGCGCGTGGGAGAACCACGGGTCGAGGCTTTCGCCGTAGGCGCCGTAGCCGTACAGATAAAGCGGCGTCGGCTTGCCGAGGAACTCGCGTTTGACCACAAGGCTGATCGGCACTTGCGTACCGTCCGGTGCCGTCGCCCAAAGCCGCTGGCTGACGTACGCATCGGCGTCGAACGGGCCGAGCACCGGGGTTTCCTTGAGGACTTTCTGCTCGCCGGTGGTCAGAATCAGTTGGCGGATCTGCGCCGGACGGTTCAAGGCTTCGTAGCGCAGACGGATCCGGTCGCTGACAAATTCCAGGCTGTTCTGCACATGCAGGCTGTAGGCCGCGTCCGGCAATTGCACGCGATAGGGCACTAAATCCCGTGGGCGGACTTCGATGATCGGCAGGCCACCTTCGCGCAGGCTCAGGGTCATGGCCTCGGCGTTCAGGCTCATGCCGTCGAGCATCACCGTGTCGCTGTGGGGAATCAGGATCTGCCAGTCGGCTTCGGTCGGCGCGACGCCAGTATCGGCGGCCTGGTACAGGGCGAAGTTGATGCCGTCGCGGTTGGTGCGGATCAGCCACGTCCACTCGCCATCGAGTTTGCCGTGGTCGACATCGTACTCATGATCTTCGACCCTCGGCGCCAGGCAGGTAAAGGCCTGATGCGGCAGCGAGGCGTCGAGCACCCAGACTTCGCTGGTGGTCTTGCTGCCCAGTGATAACAGCAGTTGCCGTTCGGAGCTCGAGCGATAGCAATGCAGGAAGAATCGGCCATCCGGCTCATGGAACACTTCTTCGGCCGCGGTGCCGTCCAGCCGATAGCGCAACAGTTTGTGCGGGCGATGGGTGTCGTCGAGCTCACCGAAGAACAGCGTCAGGCTGTCGTTAGCCCAGGTCATGCTGCCGTCGCAGTTCTGGAACTCCAGCTCGCTGACACGGCCGCTGGATAATTCCTTCACGAACAGCGTGTAAATCTCTTCGCCGCTGGAGTCGATGCTATAGGCCAGACGCTGGTGGTCCGGGCTGATGCTGAATGCACCCAGGGAAAAGAAGCCACCCTTGGCCAGCACGTTCGGATCAAGCAGCAGTAGTTCCTGGCTTTCGTCGATCTGCAGGCTACCATCGGCCGGACGCGGGCAGCGGTAGTGACGGGCGTATTCGTCGCCAGCGGTGGTGCGGGTGTAATACAGGTAGGGGCCCCAGGGCGAGGGCAGCGACAGGTCGGTTTCGAGAATCCGCCCCTTGATCTCTTCGAACAGGGTTTCACGCAGGCCGGTCTGATCGGCGGTTTGTGCCTCTTGATAGCGGTTTTCAGCTTTCAGGTAATCGAGCACCGCGTCGGTGTCGCGCTCCTGCAGCCAGGCATACGGGTCGCAACCGTCGGCCTTGTGGGCAATTGGAGCGCTGGTGACGTTGGCGGATAGGGGCATGAATGGCTCTCGAACAATGTACGGAATAGGGGCTTCGCAACCTGTGGGTGCGGGTTTGTGGTGAGGGGGCTTTTCTGTGGCGAGGGAGCTTGCTCCCGCTGAACTGCGTAGCAGTTCCTTTTTTGGGGCCGCTTCGTAGCCCAACGGGAGCAAGCTCCCTCGCCACAAAAGCTCCCGCGCCACAACAGCCCCTTCACCACAAAAGCCCGCTCTCACAGGGTCTGTGTCTTGCCCGACTGGTATTGGGACAAGCCTGACGTGCGAAAAGTCGTTACTATAAGCGCCTCTTTGCCTGCCTTGCCATGGACACCATGACCGAGAACGACTATCTGATCGCTTGGGGCCTCTACGCCTTCGCCGCTTTAGGCTGCCTGTTGGTGTGGATGCGCATCACCCGCTGGATGTGGCGTTGGCTGCGTGAGCCGCTGCGGCTGCTGGTGGCGGTGTTGCTGTTCAGCCCGACCATCATCGACCCGGTGAAAGAAAAGGTCGCCCCGGCCATCGCCATTACTGCCCTCGACTTGCTGTTCAAGGTCGGCAACAACGCCTGGCGGGCGGTTTCTGATCTGTTCATGTACGGCATGATTGTCTTCGGCATTTACCTGGTGTTCGTGGCCATCCGTTTTCCCATCGAGCGCGCCTCCAACGCTCGCAAGGAACAGGCGGCTGCCGCCAAGGCAGCGGCGCGGGCCGACGAGCCTGATGACGAACAGCCTTTCGGCGGTGCCGGCGATGATCGTTACGGCCGGCCACCGGTGCCGAGCAATCCTCAGCGTTCGCGGGTCGAACCGCGCCTGTAACCGCGCCCCTGTACTGAATCGAGAGTCCGAGCATGTGTGAGTTATTGGGCATGAGCGCCAATGTCCCGACCGATATCGTGTTCAGCTTCACCGGGCTGATGCAGCGTGGCGGCCGCACCGGGCCGCACCGTGACGGCTGGGGCATCGCTTTTTATGAGGGCCGTGGCCTGCGGCTGTTCCAGGACCCGGCGGCGAGCAGCGAGTCGGAAGTGGCGAACCTGGTACAGCGCTATCCGATCAAAAGCGAAGTGGTGATCGGGCACATCCGCCAGGCCAATGTCGGCAAGGTCTGCCTGTCCAACACCCACCCGTTCGTGCGCGAGTTGTGGGGGCGCAACTGGTGTTTCGCCCACAACGGCCAATTGGCCGATTTCAACCCGACCGCCAGTTTTTACCGCCCCGTTGGCGACACCGACAGCGAAGCGGCGTTTTGTGATTTGCTCAATCGGGTACGCGCTGCGTTCCCCGAGCCGGTAGAGATCGAAGCACTGTTGCCGGACCTGGTGGCCGCCTGCGCCGAGTACCGCAGCAAAGGCGTGTTCAACTGCTTGCTCAGCGATGGCGACTGGCTGTTCTGCTACTGCTCGAGCAAATTGGCGCAGATCACCCGCCGAGCACCGTTCGGCCCGGCGCGGTTGAAGGACGTTGATGTGATCGTCGACTTCCAGGCTGAAACCACGCCCAACGACGTGGTCACGGTGATCGCCACCGAACCCTTGACCGAAAACGAAACCTGGACCCGCTACGAACCGGGCCAATGGAGCCTCTGGCGACGCGGTGAATGCGTCAGCCAAGGCAAGACCGAATAAGGATCTCTCCCCCATGTTGCTCAGTTATCTTCGGCTGGTGTTGTTCGCGGCAGGCCTGTTGATCGGTGTCCAGGTGCCTGGGTTCATCAGTGATTATGCCAAGCGGGTCGAGGCGCATCTGATCGAGGCGCAGACCGGTCTGAGCGGTTTTCAGGGCACCGCCAATCAGTTTTTCAAGGGTGATATGCAGGCGCTCGTGGCCCATTATCGGGCCAGCGAAGACCCGATCTTTCGCAGCGATGCCGACAGCCTGAGCACCTTGCTCACCCGTCAACTGGCCCTCGACAAGCAATTCCAGGCCATGCAGGGCCCGTGGTACATCCGCGTCCTGCAAGTTGCACTGGCCGCCGATCCGGATATTCGCAAGGAAACCTGGAATGGCTACAGCTACCAGATCCTGCTGACGCCGGAAGCGATGATCTGGGGCATGAGCGGTGCGTTGCTGCTGTCGTTCGGCATCGAATGCCTGTTCCGGCTGATCGACTGGGTGGTGCTGGGCGGCAAGCGTTTGCGCCAGAGCCGGCCGATTGAAGACCGGGATGTGCGCGGGTTGTAAGAAAAAGATCAAAAGATCGTCCGAACGCGGCCCGAACCTTCGGCAGCTCCTACAGCCAACTTGCCGGCGATTGCCGCGACACGTATGCCCGGCAGATCGCATCGCTGGCAAGCCGGCTCCTGTTTTTACCAATCCACCGAGTAGCTCATGCTCAGCGTGCGGCCTTCGGCGTTGGCGTACGGCGCTCTGGCGTTGGCTTGGGTGAACAGGTTCTGGTACGTGCGGTTGGTCAGGTTGTACACGCCGCCTTCAAGACGACCGACCGGCAGTTGCACGGAGCCGAGCAGGTCCACCAGCGTATAACCTTCGATCTCGCGTCCGTTGTTGTCCTTGGCGGCGGCGTCGTAACTGGACAAATGCATGCCTTGCAGGCGCAGGGTGTAGTCGTCTTCGGTGTAGCCGACGAACAGTGTGGTCTTGGCCGGTGAGATGCGCGTAGCCGGCAGATCGATCCATTTGCCGTTCTGCTCGGTCTCGCCTTTGGCCCAGGCATAAGTGCCACCCACCGACCAGTGATCGGTCGCGCGGTAGGTCAGGCTGTTTTCGATGCCGCGAACTCGCTCTTTCTGGTTGATCAGGCGCAATACGCGATCATTGGCATCGTAGAACTGGGTCACGTCCGAGGTGTTTTCGTACACGGTGACATCGGCCTGCCACTGATCCCAGTTACCGCGCCAGCCCAGTTCGTAACTGTCGACCTTGATGGCTTGGGCGTTGAGGGTCTGAATGTCGAAGGTGCTGCTGACATCACGCATGAAGCGCTGGATATCCGGTAGCGAAAACCCCTGGCTGTAATTGGCGAAGACGTCCTGGTTTTCACTCAGGTGGTAGACCGCCCCCAGGTTGTACAGGGTGGCATCGTATTTGAGGGTGTCGCCAGGCAGCGTTGCGCGTATGCCGGTCTGGACGATCTGACCATAAGCGATGCTGTCGGAGACGTCGCTTTCGATCCATTCACGGCGCACACCGCCACGCAACGTCCAGTCACCGATGTCCCAGGACATCTGCCCGAATAGCGACTTGGTGGTGGTTTCGATGTCCGGGCCCAGCTCGTAGGTGGTGCCGGTCTTGGAGTAGGTCAGGCCGTTGAGCCTGTATTGATCACCTCGTTGGCGGGAGCGCTCATTATCATAGTCGGCGCCCCAGACCAGATTACCCGTGGCACTCCCGATCGCCGGCAGCGGCGTGTCGATGGCCGCGCGCAGGCCGTAGACATCTTGCACACTGTTGTTGTCGGAGATCCCGGCCCTGCCTCGCGACAGGTCTGGAAAGAACAGTGCATCGGCGCGGCGCCAGTAGCTTTCCAGTTGCAGGCCCTGACCGTAGAAGTCCTTGTCGGTGTAGTTGAGGTTGACCGCCTGGTTATGGGTATAGGGCTGGTCGTCGAGTTTCAGCCCTTTGACTGCCACGGCTTCCTGCCGGTTTGTCGGGTCTTTTGTGTAGCCAGTGTCCTGCTGGTCCTTGTAGTCCTGCAGCGACAGGCTGAGTTTTTTGTCGGCATCCAGTTCGTAACCGAAACGACCTTGCAGGTCATAGGTTTCGGTATCCATGTTGCTGCCCTGGGAAGTGTCCTGAGGGATGCGGTTGCCGTTGCCATCGTACTGATCGTTACGCTGAGTCAGGTCGGCGGAGACGTACCAGTCAAGAGCATCCTTGCGCCCCGTCGCACTCTGAAAGGCTTCGTAGGCGAAGCCTTTGCGGTTGAGGTTGTTGCCGCTGGTCAGGCCCAGTTTGCTGCTGTAGGCAATGTCCTGGCCCTGATTACGCTTGGTGATGATGTTGATGATGCCGCCTGAAGCGCCGGCACCGTAGATGCTGCTGGCGCCGGAGATCACTTCGATGCGTTCGATGCTGGCCGGGGCGATGCTGTTGAGCTGGCGGTAGTTGTCGCGCGTGGCGTTCTGCGATACGCCGTCGATCAACACCAGCATGTTGCGCCCGCGCAGGGTCTGACCGAAGTTGCTCATCCCGCCGCTGGACGGCGCAAGACCGGGGACCAATTGTCCGAGAATGTCGGAGACCCGGCGACCCGCGCCGCTCTGCTCACGGACCTGCTGTTCGTCGATAACCTGGACCGAGCCCGGAATCGACGCAATGCTCGCTTCACTGCGAGTAGCGGAGACGACGGTGGGTTGCATGTTCAAGGTGCCGGGTTGCTGTTCAGTATCCTCGGCCCAGGCCTGGGCGCTGAAGGTACCGAGCAGCGGGATCAGCAGAGAGAGTTTGGTTCGGATCATGACGTGGTCTTTTTTAGTTGTGATAAGTGTGGGGCGATAAGGTCGAGCGGTCGGGCGCGGAGTTTAACGAGCGCACCCAGCGGATCCCGATGGCGGCTATGGCGTAGGTCAGCGCCACCAGCCAGAAACTGTGAGCCAGGCCAACCAGGCCCATGCCGATCCCGCCAAGGACGACACCGAGCAGAGCGCCAGCCTTTGCCGCGCTATTGCCGAGGCCGAGCGCGAAGCCCTGCTGGGTGATGGAAATGGAGTTGGCGATCAGGGCATAGGCGACGGGCAGCAGGGCGCCTTGCCAGATGCCCCAGACGAGTCGACTGACGAGAAACCCCAGCCATTCGTTGGCCAATGCCGTGGCCGACAGCGTCAGCGCACACAGCCAGGCCACGCCTTCGATGACGCGCAACGTGTAGGCCGGCTGCCAGCGGTCGAACAGGCGTCCCCACAGCGGTGCTGAAATGGCCAGGGTCGCGGCGCTCGCCGCGTAGGTGGCGCCGATCAGCCAGCTTGGGGCATGCAGAATGTTCGCGACATACAGCGCGTAAAACGACTGCGGCATCATCTTCGCGGCCTGAATCAACACGATCACCAACAGGATTCCACCGAGCCAGCCTTTGGGCAGGGCGACCGCTTCAACGGCTTTTTTCTTCGAAGTCCTAGCCTTGTCGGCCGGCAGGAAAAAACTCCCCAGTGCACACAGCAGGCAAATCGCCGTCGCGCCATAACAGAGCAGGGCAAACCCCGAGACGTCCATCAGCCAGCCACCCAGCACTGGGCCGATCAATGAGCCGACGGCGGTGGCCGACTGCAGGCGCGCCAAGGTGTGACCACGGCTGGAACTGTCGCAGCAGGCCAGGGCATAGGCTTGCGCGGCAGCGAGAAAACCGGCCAATGCGCCTTGCATCACGCGAATACCCACCAGCAACCACGGATCGAGAGTGATGGCCGCCAACCCTTGGCACAGCGCGAGGGCCAGCAACGCCCGGACAATCATCGGTTTATGTCCGGTGCGATCCCCCAACCGGCCCCACATGGGCGTCAGGAGCATGGCCGCCAGCATCGGACCGGCATAGACCATCGCCGATAACAGCGCGGTGTAGCCGGCGCCCTCCGGCCCGAGCAGATGCTGGATCTGCAAGGGCCAGAACGGGCCGCTCATTTCCATCGCGCCCATGGAGACAAACTGGATGACGATCAGCAGTCGCAAGGTGCGACCGTCAGCGAGCATGGGTGTTGGGTCGTAGCGGGTTACTCAGGCGTCCGACGATGTCGGCATGACTGTCGAGCAAGCGCATGCGCATGAACGATTTGGCGGGCCAATCCTGTTCCAGCAAGGCCCGGCGCTCGCTTTCCCAACGTGCCGGCTCAACGCGCTCGCGCAAGGTCTCGAAGCACTGTGCAACGTGCGATGCCAACCGCTCCCAAAGGCTACTTTCCGGCACATTCCAGTGACGGGCACAAAGCAACGTCAGCTCACCGAGGTGGCACATGAAGGTGGTGTGCAGGAGTTTGTCACGGACAAAGCCTGCGTCGTCATACAGGGTCATTTTCGGATCGTGCAACTGGATATCCAGGCCCTTGGCGTGCAGGGTTTTGCGATCGATACGAACGTCGCCGAAATCACGCAATAGCAGCCGATTCAACTGCCCGTCAGCGCCCATCACCATGAAACTGTTTTGCTGATGCGCTTCGAACGCCACGCCGTACATCAGGTAAATGCCCAGCAGGCTCGGTACGGCAATCGACAGGTAATCCTCGAAGAACGCCAACATGGCCTCGCTGTCGTCACTGCCCTGAGCCAGCCTTACCCAATCACGCAGCAACGGTTGTTCGAATTCGTTGACGGCGAACAGACTGCCGACCGGCACCGCCAACTCGCCTTCTTGCAGGAGGGTAAGCGGGTTGTCGCGATACAGCACGCCAGCATGCCGGGAGCGCTCGTCATCGGACGGTAGTGGTGCGTAGTGCACGCCGATGCGCTCTGGAACGATGTTCAGCAGACGCTGAATCTGCGGCTCCCGATCGAGAATATCCAATACCAGTTGGCTGATGCGCGGCCCCATCCGGGCGGAGCGCGGCGACACGGTGCGCTGCACGCTGGTCAGTCGCAGAGCCACCGGCAGTTTGACCATCGGTGCCGTGCGACTGGCCTGCGGCAGGACCGTGCGGAAGGACATGGTCGGGTGGCCGGTAAAAGCAACAATGTCAGTGACGATCAGCAGGTTGTCGGCGATCTCGTTGGCGAACGAATGTGGCAGTTCTTCATGGGCTTGCCATGGGTGCGACGGGAGCGGGAGGTAGTCCTTTGCGTCCAGGCCCAGTTGCTGCAAGTGGCGTTGCAATTGTTCGGCGGCCTGTGGGAAGTGACCTTGCCACCAGTCCCAGTAATCGGTGGTGCCGGCCAGCGCTTCAACGTGTGCGTACTGGCGGTGCAGGGCGCACAGGACAATCGGAAAGCTCGCTTCGAATTCTGGCGAGAAAGCGATGACCTGAGCGGCGCTCAAGCCCAGTTTGGTCTTGTAGTTCGGGTGCCACGGATGGCCGAGAGTGCCCCACTGTTCAAGCAATGACGTAGGGTTTTGGTGGCTGGAGCCGGCTTTGAGCCACGCGAGCAGATTGTCGTCGTACCCGGTATCGATCTGCTCTCTCAGGCGCTCGGTCCATCCATGATGAAACGCCAGGCAAAGGGTGTCGTTGCTGAAGCTGTCATCCAGCTCCCGGGCCAGACGCTCCAGTACCTGCGGGGAGGCTGGCGGGTTGAGCTGAGTGCTGAGATGAGCGAGCAGTTCGCTGGGCAACTGGATTTTGTGGGGCAGTCTGTCGGGGGTGTGCAGGACGATGCTACCGCGTACGTCCCAGCTGTTCATTCTGCCGCCGGACAAGTGCTCGAAGCAAAGATGCGCGCCATCGCCAAGTGGCAGCCAGCAACGGCTAGAGTCGTCGTATTCGCAGGTGGTGGGGTTGATCAGATCTTCACGAAATAGCGCCTGGATCAGGCGTTGGAAACAGCGTTGAGCGGCGGGCTCCAGCGCATTGCTCAAATGATCGAGAGTGATGCGATGGGACTGGAAGGCCTGAGTGCCAAGCGCTTCGCTCCAGTGAGCGAGCAATTGTTGCTGTTTTTGCGTGTAGCCGCGCATCAGGTCCGACTCCTTCTGGACAATTGATTAGCTGAAAGCGCGCAGAGAATACCGTCTTGAAAAAATAATGCAAATGATAGTGGTTCATATTTAGAGTTTGGGGAATGTCCTTCAGATTCGGGCCTATGGTTTGCTCAAGATTATGTACTGCTCGCCCACTTTATGCGCATAGCGCTCCACGACTTGCTGACACAACGCCACGATTTCTTCGACCCATTCCACGCCCACCCGCCACGACACCACCACCTGCAAATTTGGCGGTCGTTGATCGATGGCCAGCAAGGTCAATTCCCCCCGCGCCAGTTCCTCGGCGACCAACACCGGTGGTAACGCGCCGATGCCAAATCCATCGCGCAGTAAACGGGTAATTGCCGAGACCGAGTTCACGCAGTTGAGCCGCGGCGCCATGACGCCATTGGCCTGCATCAGGGCAAGAATCTCTTGGTGTGGCTGGGAATTTTTCGAATAGGTAATGATCCGCTCCCGCGCCAGATCGGCGACACCCGAATATTCGCGGTTGTAGATGGAATTGCTGGCGACGATCCAGCCCATCGGATGACTGGCCAGCTCCAGGCTGCGCACACTCTCCTGGCGCAACAGGTCGGTTTGCAGGATCAGGTCGAGAAAGCCTTTTTGCAGCTGATCGCAGAGGTTGAGCGCGGTATCGGCCACCAACTCGATTTCCACCAGCGGGTAGTGATCCATCATCTGCGCCACCAACGGGCTGAGCCAGGTGTGGATCACGGTGTCCATGACACCGATCCGGACCCGTCCGACCTTGCTCGAACGCGTCTCGATCGAGTGTTTGAGCGCCTGCATCGTGTCCATCATCTGCTCGGCATATTCGAGCACTTTCAAGCCTTCGGGCGTCAGGCTCACGCCGCGAGAATCGCGCAGGAACAGCTTCACCCCGAGCTCGCCTTCGAGCACGGCGATACGGCTGGAAATCGACGCCTGGGTGGTGAAGAGTTTGTCTGCCGTCAGGCGAAAACTCTTGAGTCGGGCGACCCAGACAAAGGTCTCGAGAAACTTCAGATTCATGGGATCAACTTTTTCTTATGCCTTGGCCGGGTTTTTATTAGTTGGACGCAGCAGGGCCAAGCGTCCAAAAATCGACGCATCCGGTTCCCACGATAGGCGTCGTCGGGGCTCAGAACAATACCAATAAAATTTGCACGGAGACTTGCCATGAGTGCGCCCGACACCCTCGTTCCCAAAGCCACGGCTCGCCCGGGACCCTTCGATTGGTACCACAACATCAACAAGCAGGAACGTCGTACGTTCTGGAGCTGCAAGATCGGCTATGGCCTGGACGGCATGGACACCCAAATGCTCAGCTTCGTGGTGCCGACCCTGATTGCCATGTGGGGCATTACCACTGGCGAAGCCGGGCTGATTCACACCAGCACCCTGATCGCCTCGGCCATTGGTGGTTGGGTGGCGGGGATTCTTTCTGACCGCATCGGTCGGGTGCGCACCCTGCAACTGACGGTGCTCTGGTTCGCCTTCTTCACCTTCCTCTGCGGCTTTGCCCAGAACTACGAACAACTGTTGATCAGCCGCACGTTGATGGGCTTCGGTTTCGGCGGTGAATGGACCGCCGGCGCGGTGCTGATTGGCGAAGTGATTCGCGCCAAGGACCGTGGCAAGGCTGTGGGCATGGTGCAATCGGGCTGGGCGTTGGGTTGGGGACTGACGGCGATTCTGTATGCGCTGCTGTTCTCGGTGCTCCCACCGGAAGACGCCTGGCGCGCTCTGTTCCTCCTTGGCATCGTGCCGGCGATCTTCGTGATTTTCGTCCGTCGCTTGGTCAAGGATCCGGAAATCTATCGCGAAGCCAAAGCTAAACAAGAGCCAAGCAACCCGGCCAAGTTCTACGAGATCTTCGCCCCGGGCATCCTTTTCACCACTATCCGCGCTTCGATCCTGACCACCGGCGCCCTCGGCGGTTACTACGCGATCACTTCCTGGTTGCCGACGTTTCTGAAAAACGAACGGGGCTTGAGCGTACTCGGCACCGGTGGCTATCTGGCGATGGTGATCGTCGGGTCCTACGTCGGGTATGTGATCAGCGCGTATTTGACTGACATCCTCGGTCGTAAAAAGAACTTCATTCTGTTCGCGGTCGGCTCGTTCACCATTGTTCTGCTGTACACCCAATTGCCGGTCAGCAACGGTGTGATGCTCTGGCTGGGTTTCCCCTTGGGCTTCTTCGCTTCGGGGATCTTCAGCGGCATGGGTGCGTTTTTGACTGAGCTGTTTCCGACGAGGATTCGCGGCTCGGGCCAGGGTTTTTGCTACAACATCGGTCGGGCATTGGCGGCGCTGTTCCCACTGCTGATCGGCTTGCTCAGCCAGAAGGTGCCGCTGAGTGTGGGAATCGGGGCTTTCGCTGCGGTGTCCTACGGGGTGGTGATCCTGGCGGCCCTGAGCCTGCCGGAAACCCGTGGCAAGCAACTCGACGCTCAATAACCGAATATCCGGTAACTGATAATCTGAGGGGCATATGTCCTTCAGCTAAGAAGATAAAAGCCTACAGGAGTGTTCACCGTGAACCGCCTGCTATTGAACTGCGACATCGGCGAAAGTTTTGGCCACTGGACCATGGGTCTGGACGCCGAGGTTATGCCCTTCATCGACTGCGCCAACATTGCTTGTGGCTTCCACGCCGGCGACCCGAGCATCATGCGCAAGACCGTCAGCCTGGCCCTGAGCCACGGGGTGCAGATTGGCGCTCATCCGGCCTATCAGGATCTGGTGGGGTTCGGTCGCCGATCCATGGCTTACACCGCCCAGGAACTGCAGGACCTGTTGCATTACCAGATCGGCGCCCTCGATGGCATCTGCCGGGCGCAGGGCGGGCGGGTGAGTTACGTCAAACCCCACGGCGCGATGTACAACGACATGATGGCCAACCCGGCGCAACTGCGCGCGGTGATTCAGGCCGTGGCGGCCTACGACCGGACGCTGCCATTGATGTTGATGGCGACCCGCGACAACAGTGCCGCGCAGCAACTCGGCGATGAATACGGCGTGACACTGTGGTTCGAAGCCTTCGCCGATCGCGCTTACGACAGCGCCGGCAGACTGGTCTCGCGGCAACTGCCGGGAGCCGTGCATCACGATCCCGAGAAGATCATTGAACAGGCGCTGATCATTGCCCGCGGTGGCATGCTCACGGCCAGCGATGGCAGCGCCTTGCACTTGCAGGCCAATACCTTGTGCGTACACGGCGACAACGCCAGTTCGGTGGCCGCCGTGCAGCGCATTCGTGAAGCCTTGAATCAGCAGAGTGCATCATGAAGCCACGGGTAGAAGTGGTGGCGCTGGATTGCCTGATGGTGCGTCTGTTCGATGAAATCAGCGAAGCCAATATGCCGTGGATGCTCGCGGCCAGCGAGCGTCTGAGAGAAGCGTTCGCCAGCCATTTGATCGATCTGGTGCCGTCCTACACGACACTGATGGTGCATTACGATTTGATGGCGCTGAACCCGGCTCAGGCGCGAGAGTTGATCGCTGAAGCCTTGATTGATCTGTCGCCCAACGCTCGGGCCAGCGGTAAATGCCATGTGTTGCCGGTCTGGTATGACCTGAGCGTCGGCCCGGAACTGAGCTTGCTGTCTCAACGCAGCGGATTAGCGGTGGAAGAGGTCATCCGTCGTCACAGCGAGCGCGAGTATCAAGTGTTCGCATTGGGCTTCGCGCCGGGGTTTGCCTTTATGGGATTGGTGGAGGAAGTGTTGGCTGCACCGCGTATGAATACCCCGCGCAAAAAAGTGGCTGCCGGCAGTGTTGGTATCGCCGAACGCCAGACGGCGGCTTATCCGGTGGTGTCCCCTGGCGGCTGGAACCTTATCGGCCGTACCCCGGCCAAATTGTTCGACCGCGAGCGCGAGGGTTACAGCCTGATGCAACCGGGCGACACCGTGCGCTTCGAAGCGGTCAGCCATGCCGAGTTCATCAACCTTGGCGGTGATGACACGCCGTTGGAGGCCCTGGCATGAGCCGACTGACGATTGAAGCAAGTACACCGCTGTGCCTGTTGCAGGACGCCGGGCGATTTGGCGTGCGGCATCTGGGCGTGACCCAGGGCGGGGCAGCGGATTGGCGATCGATGTCGTGGGCCAATTGGCTGCTGGGCAATGGGCTGGATGCGTCGGTGATCGAAATCACCCTCGGCGGGTTTACGGTCGTTGCTCAGGAAGATTGCGTGCTGGCATTGGCCGGGGCGGATCTGGGGGCGCAAATCGATGGCGAGGCATTGGCGCCGTGGCGCAGTTTCAGGCTGAACAAAGGTCAGCAATTGCAATTCACTCAGCCACTGCTTGGCGCTCGGGCTTATTTGGCGGCCCCGGGCGGATTTGATGCGCCAAAGGTGTTGGGCAGTAGCGCAACGGTGGTCCGTGAGGAGCTCGGTGGGCTGGATGGCATGGGTCGGGCGTTGGCCAAAGAGGCGCAGTTGAGCTACTCGGGGAGCTCGCTGCTACTGCTGCGAGAGTTGGCAACCGAACAGGTGCCGGATTTCAAACTCGATGCGCCGCTGGACCTGGTGCTCGGTGCACAGATCGGCGAGTTCAGTGGACAGAGTTCGTTTGACGCGTTCAACAGCGTCTGGACCCTCGACAGCCGCGCCGATCGCATGGGTATTCGCCTGTTGGGAACGGCGTTGCAGTATCAGGGCAAGCCGATGATTTCCGAAGGCATCCCGCTGGGCGCGGTCCAGGTGCCGCCGGACGGGCAGCCGATAGTGCTGCTCAATGATCGGCAGACCATTGGTGGTTATCCGCGACTGGGGGCGTTGACGCCGTTGGCCTTGGCGCGATTGGCGCAGTGTTTGCCGGGGTCGAAGGTGCAGTTGAGGCCGGTGGTGCAGGATGTGGCTCATCGTGAACACGTCGAGTATTTGCGGCGGTTTTTAGGCCGCTAAAGCATCGCGGGCAAGCCCGCTCCCACAGGGTAGATGGTGCTCACAAAATGTGTGAGCAACGCTAATCCTTGTGGGAGCGGGCTTGCCCGCGATGGCGTCAGTCCAGACAAACGAGATTACTTGGACAAAAACCGCATCCCTTCCTCCAACCCCCGCAATGTCAGCGGGAACATCTGGTCATCAATCAAATCCCGCACGATGTTGGTCGATGAGGTATAGCCCCAGGTGTCTTTCGGATATGGGTTGATCCAGATGAGCTTCTTGTACTTTTCCTTGAAGCGCTGCATCCACACGTACCCGGCTTCTTCATTCCAGTGCTCGACGCTGCCGCCGGCCTGAGTGATTTCATAGGGCGCCATGGCGGCATCGCCGATGAAGATCACTTTGTAGTCGGCGCCGTACTTGTGCAGCAGGTCCTGGGTGGCGGTGCGCTCAGAGGTGCGACGCATGTTGTTCTTCCACACCGATTCATAAATGAAGTTGTGGAAGTAGAAGTACTCCAAGTGCTTGAACTCGGTCTTGCAGGCCGAGAACAGTTCTTCGCAGATCTTCACGTGGGCATCCATCGAACCGCCGATGTCGAACAGCAGCAGCAACTTGACGGTGTTGCGGCGTTCCGGACGCATCTGGATGTTCAGCAACCCGGCATCGCGTGCGGTGTGGTCGATGGTGCCATCGATGTCCAGTTCTTCCGCCGCACCCTGACGGGCGAATTTACGCAGGCGCCGCAGGGCGACCTTGATATTGCGCGTGCCCAGTTCGACCGAATCGTCGAGGTTCTTGTACTCGCGCTGATCCCAGACTTTGACCGCTTTGCCTTGACGCTTGCCGGCATCGCCGACCCGAATGCCTTCCGGGTTGAAGCCACCGGAGCCAAACGGGCTGGTGCCGCCGGTGCCGATCCACTTGTTGCCGCCGGCATGGCGCTCTTTCTGTTCTTCCAGGCGCTTCTTGAATTCTTCGATCAACTTGTCCAGGCCACCCAGGGACTGGATCGCGGCCCGCTCTTCATCGGTCAGGGAACGTTCGAATTCCTTGCGCAGCCAGTCTTCGGGGATCAAGGCCTGAAGATGATCGTCGAGCTTTTCCAGCCCTTTGAAATAGGCACCGAAGGCCCGGTCGAACTTGTCGAAATGCTTTTCGTCCTTCACCAGGATCGCCCGGGACAAGTAATAGAACTCGTCCATGTCGGCGAAGGTCACGCGCTGTTTCAGCGCGTTGATCAGGTCCAGCAGCTCACGCACCGAGACCGGCACCTTGGCTGCGCGCATTTCATTGAACAGGTTGAGCAACATGGCGTTGACCCTTATCGAGTGCCGCGACGGCTCATGAACGCCAGACGCTCAAGCAATTGCACGTCTTGTTCGTTCTTCACCAAGGCGCCGGCCAGTGGCGGAATGGCCTTGGTCGGATCGCGCTCACGCAGCACCGCTTCACCGATGTTGTCGGCCATCAGCAGTTTCAGCCAGTCCACCAGTTCGGAGGTCGATGGCTTTTTCTTCAAGCCCGGCACCTTGCGTACGTCGAAGAACACGTCCAGCGCTTCGCTGACCAGGTCTTTCTTGATGTTCGGGTAATGCACGTCGACGATCCGCTGCATCGTGACGCGATCCGGAAAGGCGATGTAATGGAAGAAGCAGCGGCGCAGGAAGGCGTCCGGCAGCTCTTTCTCGTTGTTGGAGGTAATGATGATGATCGGGCGCTTCTTGGCCTTGATGGTCTCGTCGATCTCGTAAACGTAGAACTCCATCTTGTCGAGTTCTTGCAGCAAGTCGTTGGGGAACTCGATGTCGGCTTTGTCGATTTCATCGATCAGCAGAATCACCCGCTCTTCGGACTCGAAAGCCTCCCAGAGCTTGCCCTTCTTCAGGTAGTTGCGGACGTCGTGAACCTTTTCCGTGCCCAGCTGCGAATCTCGCAGGCGGCTGACCGCGTCGTACTCGTACAGGCCTTGATGCGCCTTGGTGGTGGACTTGATGTGCCAGGTAATCAACTTGGCGCCGAAGGACTCGGCCAGTTGCTCGGCGAGCATGGTCTTGCCGGTGCCTGGCTCGCCCTTGACCAGCAGTGGCCGTTCCAGAGTGATGGCGGCGTTGACCGCCAGCTTCAGGTCATCGGTGGCGACGTAGGCCTGGGTGCCTTCGAACTTCATCTGCTAATCCTCGAACGGTAACGCCGACCTGAACGAGGCAGGGCGGGGCGCAATAATTGTAGTACCCGACTATAACGCGGTGCCCGGTCGACTGTGAACGCAGACGGCTTATTCAGTCTCTGAATGGGGCGTCACATCTTGACTCAGTCTCGGCCGCTAGCCAGTATTGAGCTATCGCCATTTTGGCGATAGCTTGCGGGGCATGTCTACTAAGTACCGATTTCGCGATACGTACCGCATTCAGTTGCGCGAGAAGGATCATCCGCCGCCCCATGTCCACCTGACCGGTGGCGGCCTGGACGTGATGCTCAGCCTGCAAACCCTCGAAGTGATGATGGGCAAGGCACCGCCGCTGATTATCAAGGAAGCGCTGGAGTGGGTCAGGGCCCATCAGGTGCAATTGCTGGAGGATTGGAAACGATGTTACCCATGAAACGACCACGGCTGTCGGTCGTGCAGGCGTTGCCGGATTACAGGCTGGCGCTGACTTTTATCGATGGGCAGCAACTGAGCCTCGATCTAACTCGCGACCTGCGTTCATACCCGGGGTTGCAGCCATTGCTGGAGGGCCGTGCTTTTGAAGGTGCAGCCTTGGGTGACGATGGCTGGAGCGTGGAGTGGCCCGAACTGGATATCCAGATTGGCGCAGACACGCTCTATCTGGATGCTCTTGCGCAAAATGCGGTAGATGAAAATACCCGTATTTTCATCGATTGGCGTGCTCGCACCGGGTTGCCGCTGAATCAGGCGGCCGAGGCGCTGGGCGTCAGTGCCCGCAGTATCAGTCGCTACAGCAGTGGTCGTGAAGCTGTGCCGCGGTCGTTGGCCCTGGCTTGCCTGGGCTGGGACTTCTTGCAGCAGCAAACAAACCCGGCGCGGGCAGCGGAAGAAACCGGTCGTTACACCGTCACACGCAAGTCCTAACCGGCATCCGGTTTCGGTCGTTCGTACTGGGCATTGAACGCCTCGATGAAACCATTACGCAAAATCTGCAAAAAAGCCTCGAATGCGCTGATATCTCGTTGATGCACGCTGCCTCTGAGCTGGACGCGAGTGGCGAACTGATTTTTCGGTTGGTTCTTCAGCACGTTCTCGGTGCCACCGACGAGTGCTTCCCAGATGGAACGGAATATCCCTTTGTCCTTGTTTTCCACGTCCTGCTGCCAATTGAACACATCGACGTCGCGCAACAGCGGCTTGATGTAGCCGGTGAGTTGGCCCTTGTTGGCTTCGGCTTCGATGACCACGTCGCCATGGCCGGCATTGAAGTCGAACTTGCCGTAGGCCGAGGCGAAGTCGTTCATGCGTTTGAGTTCAAGGTTCCTGGCGCGCAGGCGAAATTCGAAGTCCTGGAAGTCGCTCAGCGGATCGAAGGTCGCCGTGGTTTCCAGCGGTGCATGCCCCAGCAACAGAGCCTTGCCGTCGAATCGGGCATCGCGTTTGCCTTTGGTGTCGACCACGTTGGTCAGGTTGTAAATGCTGGCATTGACCTGGGTCGCATTCATGTTCACGGGCGGTTTTGAATTGAAGTTTCGGAAGGTGACCCGCCCGTCGTTGATCCGCACTTCGTTCAGGGTAATCGGCAGCAATTTTTCCAATTGTGCCCGCCAGTCAGTGCCCTCACCGGTCTGGGAGTTTTTCTTGTTGGCACCGCCGTCGACGAAGTTCACCTCGGGTTTGTCGAACTGCGCCTCGGCCACCACCGCGTGGTCATACCAGAGCGAGTGCCAGCTGACGGAGAGGTCAATCAATGGCGCGTTGACGAAAGGCACGGGAACCTTGCCATTGACCTTGACGATTTTCAGTCCATTGATTTTGTAGGCGCCGCGCCACAGGGCCAGATCTACGTCGGTAATCTGCCCGCGGTAGTCACCCATGTTCGCCAATCTTTCGTTGAGGTAATCGCGCACCACGTAGGGCAGGGCAATGTGCAGGGCAACCAGCAGCAGAACGAGGCCGGCGAGGGTCCACAGGGGCCAACTGTATCGACGCTTCATGGCGGCAAATCTCTGGCGGTATAAAGCGATTGACTGCGGGGGTAAGCGGACGTTCGACTGACTGGACGACCACGGGTAACAGGCATACCTTGGACAGCTAATTCAACGCTGTACAAGGACCCAGCCATGAGCCGTATTTATGCTGACAACGCCCATTCCATTGGCAATACGCCGCTGGTTCAGATCAACCGTATCGCCCCGCGTGGTGTCACCATCCTGGCCAAGATCGAAGGGCGCAACCCCGGCTATTCGGTCAAGTGCCGGATCGGCGCGAACATGATCTGGGACGCCGAAAGCACCGGTAAACTCAAGCCTGGCATGACCATCATCGAACCGACTTCGGGCAATACCGGCATCGGCCTGGCGTTCGTTGCCGCTGCCCGCGGTTACCGACTGGTATTGACCATGCCCGCGTCCATGAGCATCGAACGGCGCAAGGTGCTCAAAGCCCTTGGCGCCGAACTGGTGTTGACGGAACCGGCCAAAGGCATGAAAGGCGCGATCGAGAAAGCCGCCGAAATCCTCGCCAGTGATCCATCGACCTACTTCATGCCGGGGCAGTTCGAAAACCCGGCCAACCCGGCCATCCACGAAAAAACCACCGGGCCGGAAATCTGGAGCGACACCGACGGTGCGGTCGACGTACTGGTGGCGGGTGTCGGGACAGGTGGAACCATTACCGGGGTTTCGCGGTATATCAAGAATACCCAGGGCAAACCGATTATCTCGGTGGCGGTGGAGCCGGTGGTGTCTCCAGTGATCACCCAGGCGATGGCGGGTGAAGAGATCAAGCCGAGCCCTCACAAAATTCAGGGCATCGGCGCTGGTTTTGTGCCGAAGAACCTGGACCTGTCGATGGTCGACCGGGTCGAACTGGTCAGCGACGATGAGTCCAAGGCAATGGCCCTGCGCCTGATGCAGGAAGAAGGGATTTTGAGCGGTATCTCGTGCGGCGCCGCCATGGCGGTGGCTGTGCGGCTGGCCGAAACCCCGGAAATGCAGGGCAAGACCATCGTGGTGATTCTGCCCGACTCTGGCGAGCGCTACCTGTCGAGCATGCTGTTCAGTGATCTGTTTACCGAACAGGAGAATCAGCAATAACATTTTGCGAGCTTCGCAGCCAAACGGGTAGGAGCGAGGCTTGCCCGCGAAGAACGATGACGCGTAATACTTGAAAAAAAGCGGTGCATTCTTCGCGGGCAAGCCTCGCTCCTACAGGTTCTGCGGGTGATTCAGGTCAGCCCCCGTTCAGGAACCTTGTGTTAACAAGTGTTTGTTGCGTAATCCTTAACACTGAATGTTGAGTGATGCGGGTATTTCCCGAGGCCGGTAGTGTTTATCATGGCCGATTGCCACGTCGGGTAAATGGCGTTGTGCAAAGTTACCTACTATCAAGGAGTTGTAGATGAACTTTTCCTTTGTCGCGAAGGCGTCGGTGTTGTTGCTGTTTCTCGGCAGCACGCTCTATGTGCACTTGCGTGGCAAGGCGCGTTTGCCGGTTCTGCGTCAGTTCGTCAATCACTCGGCCCTGTTCGCACCTTATAACGCCCTGATGTACCTGTTCTCCAGCGTGCCATCCAAACCCTACCTGGACCGCAGCAAGTTCCCCGAACTGGATGTGCTGAGGGACAATTGGGAAGTTATTCGCGACGAAGCGATGCATTTGTTTGACGAGGGCTACATCCGCGCCGCCGAAAGGAACAACGACGCCGGGTTCGGTTCGTTCTTCAAGAAAGGCTGGAAGCGCTTTTACCTCAAGTGGTACGACAAACCACTGCCATCAGCCGAAGCCCTGTGCCCGAAAACCGTGGCACTGCTCAGCAAAATTCCCAACGTCAAAGGCGCCATGTTTGCGCTGTTGCCCGGCGGCAGTCACCTCAACCCGCATCGCGATCCGTTCGGCGGCTCCCTGCGTTATCACTTGGGGCTGTCGACGCCGAACTCCGACGATTGCCGGATCTTCGTCGACGGTCAGGTCTACGCCTGGCGTGATGGCGAAGACGTGATGTTCGACGAGACCTACGTGCATTGGGTCAAGAATGAAACCGAGCAAACTCGAGTCATTCTGTTCTGCGACATCGAACGACCGCTGAGCAACCGTCTGATGACCCGCATCAACCGCTCGATCAGCGGCTGGCTGGGGCGCGCCACGGCACCCCAGAACCTTGATGATGAACGCGTTGGCGGGATCAACCAGGCCTACGCCAGGAGCAAGAATTTCAGCGACAAATTCAGCGGTCTGGTCAAACAGTGGAAGCGTCGTAACCCCAAGGCCTACCGCGTACTGCGGCCGGTGGTGGCGGTGGTGGTGTTGACGTTGTTGGGGTATTGGCTGCTTGGCTGAGGCTTCTACAAAACTGTAGCGCGATCTGTAGCAGCCGAACGTAGCACCGCTGGGGCTCGACACCTGCTACAGCCCTTTGTCCAAGTCATTACATTTCATGCCGCGCTGTTTCTATTTCGCCAGAGCATGCTCGGCCCGCACCGAATTCATGAACGCCTGCATCGCCGACGACTGAATACGATGACGCCGGGTGATCAGCCCATAGGGTGGCAGCCGTGCTTCGAACTTGATCGGCAACACGGCCAGCAGATCACGGCCGGGATAATCCTCGACCACCGACACGGGTGTAACACCGAGCATGTCGGTCTGCTGGATCAATGAGAGCAGGGTCATGATCGACGTGGTTTCGACGATGCTGCTGGGGATGTCGACCCGTGCGTTGTGAAATACCTGATTGATGATCGCGCGCATCGGGCTTGGATGTTGTTGCAGCACCCAGGTCATGTTCTGCAATTCTGCCCAGCTCAGCTGCTTCTCCTTCGCCAGTGGATTTTGCGCGCCGGCAATCACGCACAAGGCCTCTTCGCCAAGGCTGTCGAACAGCAACTCTTCGGCTCGCGCACCGGCCGGAATCCGCCCCAATACAATATCCAGCTGATCCTGCAACAGGGCCTGTACCAGCACGTCGCTGGTATCGACCTGAATGCTCATCGACAACCGTGGATGGCTTTGCTTCAAGGTGGCGATGGTGCGGGTCAAGAGCCCGGAGGCCAGCGCCGGGATCGCGCCAACCGCGACCCGCCCAAGGTTGCCAGACTCGAGCGCCACCAGTTCTTCGCGCATGCCACTGAGTTCGGCAAACACCATGCGCGCATAGTAGATGACAGTTTCCCCGAAGGGTGTAGAGCGCATACCCCGAGGCAGGCGCTCGAACAGTTCCACACCCAGCAAATCCTCGGCTTCGTGCAGCATCTTGGTCGCCGCGGGCTGGGTCATGCCGATGTGGTCGGCAGCGCGACGCAATGAGCCGAATTCCTGCAACGCCAGCATCAGCCGCAGTTGGCGCAGACGCAGTCGACTGTGGATCACATTGGCAGCAGGAATTCGGGTCATGGGCCGTGCTCGCAAAAAGGACTGCGGCAAGCCTGACAACAAATGTCAGGCGTTGCCAGCATTGCTGTGTCACAGCACCGATTTTGGCTTGGCGACGTGGGGTTTGCGCAGGCCCAACAGGGTTTGCAGCACCTTGGAAATCAGCGGCCAGAACAGCATCAGCAGCGCCGTCGTGGTCAGGCCACCCACCAATGGGTTCGACCAGAAGATCCCGATGTGACCGTCGGAGAACAGCATCGACTGCCGGAACGCATCTTCAGCCTTGTCCCCCAACACCGCCGCCAGCACTAGCGGCGCGATCGGGTAACCGAGTTTCTTGAACAGATAACCCAGCGCGCCGAAGCCGAGCATCAGCACCACGTCGAAGAACGAGTTATGCACCGAGTACGCACCGATAGCGCAGACCATGATGATGATCGGCGCAATGATCGAGAACGGAATGCGCAGGATCGAAGCGAACAGCGGCACGGTGGCCAACACCACAATCAAGCTGACGACGTTGCCCAGGTACATGCTGGCGATCAGGCCCCAGACGAAGTCATGTTGCTCGACGAACAGCGTCGGGCCCGGGTGCAGGCCCCAGATCATCAAGCCTCCGAGCATCACTGCTGCCGTTGCCGAACCGGGAATGCCCAGCGTCAGCATCGGCAGCAGGGCGCTGGTGCCGGCCGCGTGGTCGGCGGTTTCCGGGGCGATCACGCCTTCGAGTTCACCCTTGCCGAAGTTCTCGCGATTCTTCGAAAAGCGCCGCGCCAGGCTGTAACTCATGAACGATGCCGCCGTCGGACCGCCCGGCGTGATGCCCATCCAGCAACCGACCAGGGTGCTGCGCACAATCGTCCACCAGTAGCGCGGCAACTTGGCCCACGTGCGCAGGATGATCATCGGCGTGATGCGCGCATGCTCACCGCGAAACACCAGGCCTTCCTCCACCGTGCAGAGGATTTCGCCAATGCCGAACAGGCCGATGACCGCCACTTCGAAGCTGATCCCGGTCATCAGGATCGGCTGGTCGAACGTCAAGCGCAGGTTGCCGGACACGGTGTCCATGCCGACCGCAGCCATGGCGAAACCTATCATCATCGCGACCACGGTTTTCAGCGGCGGGTTCTTGCTCATGCCGATGAACGTGCAGAATGCCAGCAGGTATACCGCGAAGAACTCCGGCGAGCTGAAAGACATGGCGAACGCAGCAATTTTTGTCGACAGGAACGTCAGCAACAACACCCCGGCCAACGCGCCGATCAACGCCGAGCTGAACGCAGCGGTCAGGGCTTCGGCGGCGCGACCTTCGCGGGCCATCGGGTAGCCGTCGAAGGTGGTCGCCACCGATGAGGGCTCGCCGGGGATGTTGAACAGAATCGAGGTGATCGAGCCGCCGAACAGCGCGCCCCAATACATGCACGACAGCAAAATGATCGCCGACACTGGCGACATGGTGAACGTCAGCGGCAGCAACAACGCCACGCCATTCGGGGCGCCGAGGCCGGGCAACACGCCGACCAGAATGCCCAGCAGCACACCGATCACCATCAGGCCGATATGGCCCGGGGTCAGGATCAGGTTCATGCCTTGCAGCAGAGAATCGAACTCGCTCATTTGAAGGTTCTCCCGGCCAGAGCAATCCAGTCGCCCATCGGGCCGGCATCCAGCGGGACCTTGAACCACAGCGCGAAAATCAGGTAGCTGGCGAGCACCGCGCCGAGGGACACGCCGCTGATCGCCAACTTGCCATACGGTTTGACGCGGACCTTGTCACGCCACATGAACCAGGCGATGAAACAGGCCGATGCCACGTAGATGCCAGTGAACGGCATGGCGCCGACGAACAGCGCAATCGGGATAAACACCGATAACACCTGTTTGAATGCACTGCGGCTGACGAATGAAAGGCTCAGGGCTTGCCAGCGCACCAGGGTCAACACACCGTTGCCCACGCTTGCGGCGCTCAGCAACAGGCCAATGTAGAAGGGAAAGTAACCCGGCTCGGGGCCGGAATCGCCCCAGCCGATACCTTGTTCGACGCTGCCGTACATCACCACCGCGCCGATCAGCGTGGTGAAGAGTGTCAGGCCGAGTTCGACCCAGCGGGTACCGACCAGCGCCGGTGAATCCGAAGAATGGGACATGAAAGCACCTCCAGAGGTGACGGCCGTGCGCAGGCGAACGGCCGCAAACAACTCAGTTTTTCAGCCAGCCGGCTTCTTTGAACACCGGCGTAACGCGAGCGGTGTCTTTCTCGATGTAAGCAGTCAGTGGCTCGCCTTCGAGGAAGGTCGGCACCAGTGCGTTCTGCTTGACGTAGGCCTTGAACTCCGGCGTCTCGGTGACTTTGCGCATCAACTCGACATAGAACGCCCGCTGTTCGGCGGTGACTTCGCCGGGCATGAACACGGTGCGTGGGAAGCGATACTGATCGATGCCCAGGCCTTGCTCGTGACAGGTCGGAACGTCGGCCCAGGATTTTTCGCCGGCGACTTTCTCGGTGTAGCTCATGCGTTGCTTACTGAACACGCAGAGCGGTTCGACCTGATCGCCGCGCCACTGGCTGATGCTTTCGCTGGGGTTGTTGACGTTGGCGGCGATGTGTTTGCCGGCCAGTTGGGTCGCGGCTTCACTGCCGCTCTTGAAGGGGATGTACACCAGCTTACTGTTGTTGGTCTGGTTCAGCAGCAGGGTCAATGTCTGGTCGACATCCTTGGACTGGCTGCCACCCATGCGCAGTTTCGACGGGTCGGCCTTGGCCGCTTCGTAGAAGCTTTTCGCATCCTTCCACGGCGCACCTTTGTAGCTCCAGAGGATGAAGTCGTCCTCGGCCACTGCCGCGATGGGGGTCAGTTCCTGCCATTGATAACCGAGCTTGGACACCAGTGGCAACAGATAGATGTTGTTGGTGCCGATCACCAGTTTTTCCGGATCACCCTTATTCATTTTCAGGTCGAGAAAGGCTTCGGCGCCGTTGCCGCCGCCCTTGTTGAGGACGATGGTATTCACGTCGAGGAACTTGTGTGTGGTGATGATTGACTGGATCAGTCGACCGAGTTGATCGGTGCCGCCACCTGGACCGCCAGCGACAACGATTTCGACGTTCTTGTCCGGTTGCCAGGCGTGAGCCAGAGCGGGAAGGGCGCCGGCGGCGACCAGCGTGCAGCCAAGAAACAGACGGGAAGTGCGACGGACGAATGCATTTCGCATGGAAGGGCCTCGTTTTTGTAGTTGTTATGAGTGACTTGGGAAAGCCGCAAGCCTGGCCTGAGTGTGGGAAGCCTGCGGTCCGGCGTCTAGTCAAAACAATACATACACCGATAGCCTGGGGTTATAGGTGATGACCGAGAAAAGCGCATTTTGTCGCTGATCCCTGTGCGCCAGAGCCGTTCAAGCGCAAAGTCGACCCCTGCGCCAAGCGTTGAAAGCCTCCCGAAAGCAGGGTATGCCATAACCCGAGGCTATCGCCTTATTTCAAGTTTTGATTAGACGGTTATCACTGAGCCTTCGATAGTGCTCACCAGCGCCGCCATGAAGCGGCAAAGTTGCAATTCACAACAATAATAAAACGAGGTATGCACCATGGCTCGTCCCAGTGCTTCCCTGCATCTGCCCGGCGCAGATGTCCAGCCAACGGCAGCGTCGACTTTGATGGCCGATACCAGTCAAGCCAGCAGCGTGCGCTGGCGGATCTTTGCGATCATCTTTGCCTTGACCATGGTTAACCTGATCGATCGGGTGTCGCTGTCCATTGCAATGCCGACCATCGCCCATGAGTTTTCCCTGTCACCGAGCATGCAAGGGCTGATTCTCAGCAGCTTCTTCTGGGCCTATGCGCTGCTGCAGATTCCCGGCGGCTGGATGATTGATCGCTTCGGGCCGCACCGAGTCATCAGTTGGTCCACCGGATTATGGGGAATGTTTCAGGTACTGGCGGCCTTTGCCACCGGCGGCTTGTCGTTGCTCTTCGCGCGGGTGGCCCTGGGGGCTGCGGAAGCACCGTTGTTCCCTTCGGGCGGCAAGCTGATTTCCCTGTGGCTGGCACCGAGCGAGCGCAGTCGCGGCGCGGTGCTGATGGACAGCGGCAGCCCGTTGGGCGTGGCACTTGGCGGTTTGATCATTGCTTATCTGATTGCTTCGCTGGACTCATGGCGCCTGGCGTTCGTGATCGCCGGCATCGCGACCCTGGTCCTGGCCTGGCTGGCGTGGCGGTATCTGCGCGATGACCCTGCCAGTCACCCGCAAGTGAATGCGGCGGAACTGGAGAAAATCAACGCCGGACGCGCCACTCCTGCCGCCGAAGCTGCGCGCATTCCGGTCAAGGGCCTGGGCATTGCCGCACGATCCCTGAGTGGTTTGCTGATTGGTCGTGCCTGCTGGGCGATGGTGTATTTCGGTCTGCTGACCTGGGGGCCGAGTTATCTGGCCCAGGCTCGCGGCTTCGATATCAAAGGCATTGGCGCTGCGACGTTCGTGATCTTCGTGTGCGGCGCGTTGGGTTCGTTGACCGGTGGTTTCCTCTGCGACGGGTTGATCCGCAAGGGCGTCAGCCGCGGTGTGGCGGTCAAGAGTCTGCTGGCGTTTTCCGGCCTGGTGGCCCTCGGTGCGTTCCTGCTGCTGCCGACCCTGAGCAATCCTTTTGCGGCCGTGGCGTTGTTGGCCATGACCGCGTTTTTCTTGATGTGGGGCAGCCTCTACTGGAGCTTCCCGGCGCTGTTGGCGGCACCGGCGCGGGTCGGCCTGATCGGCGGCGTGATGAACATGGCCGGCAGCACGGGCGGGATTGCGGTGCCGATCCTGGTGGGAATCATTGTGCAAATGACCGGTGGTTTTGCGCCGGTGCTGGGCTTCTTTGCGGTGTGCTCGGCGGTGTTCGTGCTGGCAACTTTATTCATCAGTCTTGAGGAGGTGCGTCATGGGTGAGTTGTGGAACGGTCCCATCATCGATGCCCATCATCACTTCTGGGATCCGTCGATCAATGACCATCCGTGGCTGGCGCCCGAAGCCAACATTCCTTTTCGCTACGGTGATTACAGCGCGATCAAACGTCGCTACTTTCCCGAAGACTATTTCGCTGACGCTGGCCAGCATCGCGTGGTGCAAACGGTATACGTCGAGACTGAATGGGACCCGCAAGACCCGATTGGCGAAACCCTTTTCATCGAGGGGCTGGCCGTCCGATACGGCGTCCCGAACGCGGTCGTGGCGCAAGCCTGGCTCGATCATCCGGACGCCATTGCAGTGCTCGCCGAACAAGCCAGTTTCAAGTGTGTACGCAGCGTGCGCCACAAACCCGGCGGCCCGACCACGCCTGCGCAAGTTGGCCATGTTCGCAGCCTGATGAGCGACGAACACTGGCGGCGCAGTTTTGCCGCCCTCGAAGGGCTGGACTTGCATTTCGATTTGCAGACCCCGTGGTGGAACCTGCACGAGGCCGAACGGCTGGCTCGGGACTTTCCCGGTACCACGCTGATTCTCAATCACGCCGGGTTGCCCAATGACCGCAGTGCCGAAGGCCTGGCAGGTTGGCGTCTGGCGATGGCGCGGCTAGCCGAATGGCCGAACGTGCAGGTGAAGATTTCCGGTCTTGGGCAGGGTGGCCAGGCATGGCGCGCCAAAGACAACGCCTGGATCGTGCGTGAAGTGATCGCCATGTTCGGCACTGATCGGGCGATGTTCGCCAGCAACTTTCCGGTGGACAGCCTGTGCGGCTCGTTTGATGACATTTACAGCGGTTTCAAATCCATCGTTGCAGATCTGCCAGGTGCCGATCAGGAACGGCTTTTCTACAGCAACGCGCAGCGGGTTTATCGCTGTGAACCTTGTGCCATTGACCGAACATGGCCTGAAACCTTGAGGAGTGAAGCATGAACAAGACGACCATCGCCATGGTCCTGGGTGACCCGGCCGGCATCGGCCCGGAACTGATCGCACGCCTGCTCGCAGAGCCTCAAGTGCGTAGCCAGGCGAATGTGATCCTGATTGCCGATGAAGCGGAAATGCGTCGCGGCATGCGCATCGCCGGGACAGAGTTTCCTTACCGTCGCATCGAATCTCTGGATCAATTGGATTTTCGCGATGACACGCCGCTGTTCTATGACTTCCGTGGCGACACCATTGGCGAGTTCCCGCGCAGCGAAGCCAGTGTCATCGGCGGCCGCTACAGCCTCGACACCCTGGAAAAAGCCCTGCGCCTGACCGAGACCGGGACTACCGACGCGGTGCTGTTCGGGCCGTTGAACAAGACCTCGCTGCACATGGCCGGTATGGCCCACAGCGACGAGCTGCACTGGTTCGCCGAGCTACTGGATTTCCACGGGCCGTTCTGCGAGTTCAACGTGCTCGACAACCTGTGGACGTCGCGCGTGACATCCCATGTGGCGCTGGCCGATGTGCCGGGCATGCTCAGCCAGACGCGGGTGGTCGAAGCGATCCAGCTGATCGACACAGCCCTCAAGCGCAACGGCCTGGCCAAACCGCGTATCGGCGTGTGCGGGCTGAACCCGCACAACGGTGACAACGGCTCGTTCGGTCGCGAAGAATTGGACATTATTGGCCCGGCTGTTCGTTCGGCTCAGGCGCTGGGTGTTGCGGCCGAGGGGCCATACCCCGCCGACACGATTTTCCTCAAGGTGCAGGGCGATGCCAGTGCCTTTGATGCGGTGGTGACCATGTATCACGACCAAGGGCAGATCGCGATCAAGTTGATGGGCTTCTCCCGTGGGGTGACGGTGCAAGGCGGGTTGCCGATACCGATTACCACACCGGCCCATGGCACCGCGTTTGATATTGCGGGGCAGGGCAAGGCGAATGTCGGGGCGATCCGCCAGGCGTTCGAGATTGCGTGCCGGATGGGCGCCAACAACTACTGACACAACGCAGGTCCCCTGTGGGAGCCTGCTCGCGATAGCGGCCCGACAGTCACTGCAAGAGTGTCTGTACTGCCACCATCGCGGAGGCACCTCCTGACCGTATTTCATACCTGTAAACGATGTCTGCGGTTTAAAACGTAAAGGATGTCTCCGGTTTCTACCCGGGCAAGCCGCTCCCACAGGGTTTTGCATTGATCAAAAAATCGAGCAACACCACCAGTCACTGTGGGAGCGGGCTTGCCCGCGATAGCAGTCTGCCGGTCACTACAAAGGTTACTGGCGGGACCGCTTTCGCGAGCAGGCTGCTCCCACATTTGTTTGGTGTGTACCCATAACCTCATTCACTCAATATCCGCTTTTTGCGATCACCCCAGGTTATCGCCGGATACGCATAAGTGATTATCCCCACCCCCCGAGCGCTGGCTAAAGTCGCTCCATCGAATGCCCGAAGCCGGCCACAGGAACGGCTCTGTGCAGCGACTCAACAACTACAAAAAGCCGGCAGCGCAAGGAACTGTATTCATGAAAATCAAAGCAATCCGTACCCGCGTTTTCGAGTGGAAAGGCAAAGTCGTTCCCCCTCAAGCGCACTTCTGCACCAACGCCAGTGACATCCTGTTCGAGCGCGGCGACGCGATGGGGTCGTTCCGTTTCCATGGCTGGCTGGTGGTGGAGGTCGAGACCGATACCGGTCTTGTTGGCATCGGTAACTGCGCTTTGGCGCCGCGTGTGGCCAAGGAAATCATCGACACCTACCTGGCACCCATCGCCATTGGCGAAGACCCGTTCGACAACGAATACATCTGGCAGAAGATGTACCGCCAGAGCCACGCCTGGGGCCGCAAAGGCATCGGTATGGCGGCGATCTCGGCGATCGACATCGCCATCTGGGACATCATGGGCAAAGCAGTGAACAAGCCGGTGTTCAAACTGCTCGGCGGTCGGACCAAGGAAAAAATCTGGACCTACGCCTCCAAACTCTACGCCAACGACAACCTCGACCTGTTCCTCGAAGAAGCTCAGGGTTATCTGAACCAAGGCTTCACCGCGCTGAAAATGCGTTTCGGCTACGGTCCGAAAGATGGCCCGGCCGGCATGCGCAAGAACATCGAGCAAGTGCGCGCCCTGCGTGAACTGGCCGGCCCGGACATCGACATCATGCTCGAATGCTACATGGGCTGGACCCTGGAATACGCCCGGCGCATGTTGCCTAAACTCGCCGAGTTCGAACCACGCTGGCTTGAAGAACCGGTAATTGCCGACGACATCGAAGGCTACATCGAGCTGAAAAAAATGGGGATCATGCCGATCTCCGGCGGCGAGCATGAGTTCACTTCCTACGGCTTCAAGGACCTGCTGGAGCGCCGCGCCATCGATGTGATCCAGTACGACACCAACCGCGTCGGCGGCATCACCGCTGCGCGCAAGATCAACGCCCTGGCCGAAGCCTGGTCGGTGCCGGTTATTCCGCACGCCGGGCAAATGCACAACTATCACCTGACCATGTCCACCACCGCTTCGCCAATGGCTGAGTTCTTTCCGGTGTTCGACGTCGAGGTCGGCAATGAACTCTTCTACTACGTGTTCAAGGGCGAGCCACAACCGGTCAAAGGCTACATCCAGCTCGATGACAACAAGCCGGGCCTGGGACTGGAAATCTCCGATGAATACCTCGGCGACTTCAACATTATCGAATGACCTTGGCGCGTCGCCCGAAAGGCGGCGCCATCCAGAATTTTCCGGAGAACAGGACATGCGCCTGATTCAATTTGAAAACATCACCGGGCAACGCCAGGTCGGCCTCGTCGAGGGCGGTCAGGTTCAGGTGCTGCGCGATACCCGCAACACTCGCGAACTGGCGCTGGCGGCGATCCGCGGCAAACGTAGTCTGCAAGATGAAGTCGCCAGCCGAGGCACCGAAGCCGGCCCGGACTACCAGCAACTGTTGCAAGAGGGGCGGGTGCTGCCGCCGCTGGACCACGAAGATCCGGCCCATTGCCTGATCAGTGGCACTGGCCTGACTCACCTGGGCAGCGCTTCGGCGCGGGACAAGATGCACCAGCAGGACGGTGCGGTCGAAGCCGGCATGACCGACACCATGCGCATTTTCAAGTGGGGCCTTGAGGGCGGTAAACCGCAAGCCGGGCAAGTCGGTGCGCAGCCGGAATGGTTCTACAAGGGGGACGGCAGCATCGTCGTGCGCCCCGGCGCCGACTTCCCGGTGCCACCGTTTGCCGAAGACGCCGGCGAAGAACCGGAGTTGACCGGGCTCTATGTGATCGGCGACGACGGCCTGCCGTATCGCGTCGGTTATGCCTTGGGCAACGAGTTCTCCGACCATGTGATGGAACGTCGTAATTATCTGTACCTGGCTCATTCGAAACTGCGCTACTGCGCCTATGGTCCGGAGTTGCGAGTCGGTGAGTTACCCAAGCATCTGGCGGGCAGCAGTCGCATCACCCGCAACGGCGAAACGCTCTGGGAAAAAGAGTTTCTCAGCGGCGAAGACAACATGTGTCACAGCCTCGCCAACCTCGAATTCCACCACTTCAAATACGCACAGTTTTTGCGTCCGGGCGATGTCCACGTGCATTACTTAGGCACCGCCACGTTGTCGTTTGCCGACGGGGTGAAAACCCGGCCGGGGGATCGCTTCCAGATCAGTCTGGATGAGTTTGGTGCGCCGCTGGAGAACGGCATCGGTGAAAGTGCTCCGCCGTTGGCCATCGGTCAGGTCCGCGCGCTTTAAGCCTTCAACCTCCGGTGAGCTTTGCCGGTCAAGGAATCTGTCATGACAACCCTGCTTGGACACAACTACATTGGTGGCGGCCGCAGCGCCAACGGCACGCTGCAACTGCAAAGTCTGGATGCAAGTACCGGTGACGCGTTGCCCGGTACTTTCTTCCAGGCCACCGAAGCCGAAGTGGATGCGGCCGCCAAAGCGGCTGCCGCGGCCTATCCGGTGTATCGCAACCTGAGCGCGGAGAAGCGCGCCCGGTTCCTTGACGCCATTGCCGATGAAATCGATGCGCTGGGGGAGGATTTCATCGCCACGGTATGCCGTGAAACCGCATTGCCGGCCGGACGTATTCAAGGCGAGCGCGCACGCACCAGCGGCCAGATGCGCCTGTTCGCCAAGGTTCTGCGTCGTGGTGACTTCTACGGTGCGCGGATTGATCGGGCGCTGCCGGATCGTCAACCATTGCCGCGTCCCGATCTGCGCCAGTACCGCATCGCTTTAGGGCCGGTCGCGGTGTTTGGCGCGAGTAATTTCCCGCTGGCGTTTTCCACGGCCGGCGGCGACACCGCCTCGGCGCTGGCCGCCGGTTGCCCGGTGGTGTTCAAGGCTCACAGCGGACATATGGCAACCGCCGAATGGGTCGCGGACGCGATCATCCGCGCAGCGGAAAAAACCGAAATGCCGGCGGGCGTATACAACATGATTTATGGCGGTGGCGTCGGTGAATGGCTGGTCAAGCACCCGGCGATTCAAGCGGTCGGCTTCACTGGTTCACTCAAGGGCGGCAATGCGCTGAGTCATATGGCTGCGACCCGGCCGCAGCCGATCCCGGTGTTTGCCGAGATGTCGAGCATCAACCCGGTATTCCTGCTGCCTGAAGCCCTTGCGGTGCGGTGCGAACAGATCGGCGCGCAACTGGCGGGTTCGGTGACGCTGGGTTGCGGGCAGTTCTGTACCAATCCGGGCCTGGTGATCGGCCTGCGTTCGCCGCAGTTCAGCACCTTTCTGGAAATGTTTTGCGCCAGCATGAACCAGCAACCGCCGCAGACCATGCTCAACGCCGGCGCGCTGGCCAGCTACAGCAAAGGCCTGGTCGAGTTGCACGAGCATCCTGGGCTGACGCATCTGGCGGGCAAGCCGCAGCAGGGCAATCAAGCTCAACCGCAGGTGTTCCAGGCGGACGTCAGTCTGTTGCTCAAGGGCGATGAACTGCTTCAGGAAGAGGTCTTCGGACCGACCACCATCGTCATTGAAGTCGAGGATCGCGCGCAGTTGACGGCAGCGCTGCATGGCCTGCGCGGACAACTGACGGCGACACTGATTGGCGAGGCGGATGAATTGCTGGAATACCGCTGGCTGGCTGAGTTGCTTCAGGAAAAGGTCGGGCGGATTCTGCTCAATGGCTATCCGACCGGGGTCGAGGTGTGTGAGGCGATGGTGCATGGCGGGCCGTACCCGGCGACGTCCGATTCGCGCGGGACATCCGTCGGGACGCTGGCGATCGACCGTTTCCTGCGGCCGGTGTGCTTCCAGAATTATCCGGATGCGTTGTTGCCCCAGGCGTTGCAGAACGCTAATCCGCTGGGGATTCGGCGGTTGGTGGATGGGGAGGTGAGTCAGTTAGCTTTGTAGTCGTCTGAGCCGACGCCATCGCGGGCAAGCCCGTTCCCACAGTGATTTGTGTCGTACACAGATTCTGTGGGCAATCCCTAAATCCTGTGGGAGCGGGCTTGCCCGCGAAGGCGTCATCAGCAACACCACATCACTACCTGGCAACCACCTCAGGCGCCTTCACCACCGCCCGCTTCAACACTAGCCACAACGCCAACGCAATCAACACCCCGCCATAAAGGTGCGCCATCGACAGCGGCTCATCCAGCAACAGCGCCCCCCACAACACGCCGAACGGCGGGATCATGAAGGTCACGGTCATCGATTTCACCGGGCCAACCGACGTCAGCAAACGGAAATAAATAATGTAGGCAAAGGCTGTGCAGACCAAACCCAACCCCAGCAACGACAGCCAGACACTCCAGCCGCCCCAGCTCACCGGTGGCTGGCTGATCACGCTGTAGCCAAACAACGGCAGCAACAACAACGTCGCGCCGAGCATGCTGCCCAGCGCCGAAAGGCGACTGTCGAGGCCACCGGCATGGTCGAGCCAGCGCCGGGCGAGGAACCCGGCAAAGCCATAGCAGGTGGTGGCCATCAGGCACGCGAGTGCGCCCATCAGCAGTTCCATGTTGAACGCCACCGGCCCGGCGCGAGTGAGGATGCCGACGCCGAACAGTCCGAGAAACACCCCGCCGAGCTTGGCTGTAGTGAGTTTTTCATGGAAGAACAATCCACCGATCAGCACACCCATCAGCGGCGTGGTGGCGTTGAAAATCGCCGAGTAACCGGCCGGCAGCACCTGGGCGGCCACGGAATAGAGGGTCGCTGGAATCCCGGAGTTGATCATCCCGAGCAGCATCACCGTCTTGAATTTGCCTTTGAAATCCCAGCTGATGCGCATCAGCCCAAGGATCACCAGCAGCCCGACGGCGGCAATCGACACGCGAAAAAAAGCAGTGGGGATTGTGCCAATCACTGGGGCAATAACGCGCATGAACAGAAAACTCGCACCCCAAATGGCGGCAAGCGACAACATACGCAGGATATCGACGGGGTTCACAGCGCTTTCCTTCCTTGATTGGCGCGCAAGTGTCGCGCCAGTCAGGGCACAAGGCAATGGTTGCGTTGCGTCACACAGGGCCACTAAGCTCAGGCTCCAACGACAAGAACAGCCGCCGAGGTTTTACCTATGCCGCAGCAATGGCCAGCCGCCGACATCGCCCGAATGATCCTCGATGGCTTTGACGATTACCGCGAGCATTTCCGTCAGATCACCGACGGCGCCCGAGCCCGTTTCGAGCAGGCTCAATGGCAGGAGACGCAAGTCGCGTCGGCGGCGCGGATCAACCTCTACGAAGAAAAGGTTGGCGAAACGGTAGGGCGCTTGCATGCGTCGTTCGAGACCGATGTGCTGATGGACGTCAGCAACTGGCCGCTGGTCAAAAGCGCTTACATCAGCCTGATTGACCTGCGTTTCGACGATGAACTGTCCGAGACCTGGTACAACTCGATTTTCTGCGGCCTGTTCAGCCATGACCTGATCAGCGATGGCTGCATGTTCATTCACACCACGCGGCCAAGCCTGCGCCGGGCCCGGGCTGCGCAAACCCGCACCTACAAGCCGCAGGGGCAGTTGTCCGGCATGCTCACGAGCATCTTTGCCGACTACCGCTTCAGCGAAGATTACGCCGATCTGGCCGGCGACCTGCGTCGCCTCGAAGCGCAATTGCGCGAGAACCTGCCGGACTGGGTCTGCAAGGACCCGGAGCTGAGCGTCGAACTGTTTTCCTCGGTGCTTTACCGCAACAAGGGCGCCTATCTGGTGGGGCGCATTTACACCCCCGACGAGCAATGGCCACTGGTGATTCCGCTGCTGCACCGCGAAGGCCGGGGCATCCAGATCGATGCGCTGATCACTGACGAGGCGGAGGTGTCGATCATCTTCTCCTTCACCCGTTCGTACTTCATGGTCGATGTGCCGGTGCCGGCGGAATTCATCGGCTTTCTCAAACGCATCCTGCCGGGCAAGCACATTGCCGAGCTGTACACCTCGATCGGCTTCTACAAGCATGGCAAGTCCGAGTTTTATCGCGCGCTGATCAATCACCTGGCCAACACTGACGACCAGTTCATCATGGCCCCCGGCGTGCGCGGCATGGTCATGAGCGTGTTTACCCTGCCGGGCTTCAATACCGTCTTCAAGATCATTAAGGACCGCTTCTCGCCGTCGAAAAACGTCGACCGCGCCACGGTGATCGAAAAGTATCGCCTGGTGAAAAGCGTCGACCGGGTCGGGCGGATGGCCGACACCCAGGAGTTCGCCGACTTCCGTTTCCCCTTGAGCAAGTTCGAGCCGGCATGCCTGGAAGAATTGCTTGAAGTGGCCGCGTCCACGGTCTCGGTGGAGGACGATACGGTGCTGATTCGCCACTGCTGGACCGAACGCCGGATGACGCCGTTGAACCTCTATCTGGAACACGCCAACGAGGCGCAGGTTCGCGAGGCGCTGGAGGATTACGGTCTGGCGATCAAGCAACTGGCGGCGGCGAATATTTTCCCCGGTGACATGTTGCTGAAGAATTTTGGCGTCACCCGTCACGGTCGTGTGGTGTTTTATGACTACGATGAGATCTGTTTCCTGACCGAAGCCAACTTTCGCCACATCCCGCAACCGCGTACACCGGAAGACGAAATGGCTTCCGAACCGTGGTACTCGATCGGGCCGCTGGATGTATTCCCCGAGGAATTTCCACCGTTCCTGTTTGCCGATTCGGGGCAACGGCGGTTGTTTGATCAGTTGCATGGCGAGTTGTACAACGCCGATTACTGGAAGAGTTTGCAGGAGGCGATTCGGGCGGGGAAGGTGATTGATGTGTTCCCCTACCGCCGCAAAGGCCTCGATAACGAGTAGCCTGCATCTGACACTGATCGTTCCCATGCTCCGCGTGGGAATGCCTCCCCGGACGCTCCGCGTCCGCTCTTGGGACGCAGAGCGTCCCTTGCTGCATTCCCACGCAGAGCGTGGGAACGATCACACACCCGCAATCGCTGCCAAATCTGCGACAATCCGCCCCCTGCGCCACTAGACGACTTTTGCGTACCTGATGACTGACGAATCGCCTTCAATCGACAAACTGCTGAAAAACCTCGATCACGCCATGCTCGCCGACCGCCACCGGCTGCGGCGGCAGTTGCTGGAGCTGCGCAAGAAACCTGACGAGGCCAAGCTGGCCCAGTGGGTGACGCGCACGCAGGCGTCCTGCGATCAGGTGTTGGCGCGGCGTGCCAGCCTGCCGGTGATTCGTTACGATGACAGCCTGCCAATCGCCGCCAAGCGCGACGAAATCAAAGCGGCGCTGCTCAAGCATCAGGTGCTGATCATTGCCGGCGAAACCGGGTCGGGTAAAACCACCCAGTTGCCGAAAATCTGCCTGGAAATCGGTCGCGGCCAGCACGGCCTGATCGGCCACACCCAGCCCCGTCGAATCGCCGCCCGCAGTGTGGCGAGCCGGGTCGCTGAAGAATTGGCGACGCCGTTGGGCGCGTTGGTCGGCTATCAGGTGCGGTTCGAGGATCAGAGCGATGCCAACACCCTGATCAAACTGATGACCGACGGCATCCTGCTGGCGGAAACCCAGAACGACCGCTACCTCGAACGCTACGACACGATCATCGTCGACGAAGCCCACGAACGCAGCCTGAACATCGACTTCCTGCTCGGTTACCTGAAAACCCTGCTGCCGCGTCGTCCGGACCTGAAAGTCATCATCACCTCGGCCACCATCGACCTGGAGCGTTTCTCCAAGCATTTCGATGATGCGCCGATCGTCGAGGTCTCCGGTCGTACCTTCCCGGTAGAAACCTGGTACCGCCCGCTGACCCTGGAGCAGGACGAGGAGGGCAACCGCGTCGAGGATGACCTGACCGTGGATCAGGCGATTCTCGCCACCCTCGACGAGATTGCCGCGTTCGAACGTAGCGAGCGCAAGAGCCCCGGCGACGTGCTGGTGTTCCTGCCCGGCGAGCGCGAGATTCGCGACGCCGCCGACATGCTGCGCAAGGCCCAGCTCAAACACACCGAGATTCTGCCGTTGTACGCGCGGCTGTCGCCGGCCGAGCAGCAGCGGATTTTCCAGTCCCACCCTGGACGTCGCGTGGTACTGGCTACCAACGTCGCCGAAACCTCGCTGACGGTGCCGGGCATCCGTTACGTGATCGACAGTGGCACCGCGCGCATCAGTCGTTACAGCTACCGCGCGAAAGTGCAACGCCTGCCCATCGAAGCGATTTCCCAGGCCAGTGCCAACCAGCGTAAAGGCCGTTGCGGGCGGGTCGAACCGGGCATTTGCATCCGCCTCTATAGCGAAGAAGATTTCATCGGCCGCCCGGAATTTACCGACCCGGAAATCCTGCGGACCAACCTCGCGGCGGTGATTTTGCAGATGCTCCATCTGCGCCTCGGCGAGATCACCGATTTCCCGTTTATCGAACCGCCGGATGGCAAGGCCATCAGCGATGGTTTCAACCTGCTGCAAGAACTCTCGGCGGTGGACCGCAACAGTCAGTTGACGCCGCTTGGTCGCCAGCTGGCACGGCTGCCTGTGGACCCGCGCATGGGTCGCATGCTGCTGGAAGCAGCGAAACTGGGCAGCTTGCAGGAAGTGCTGATCGTCGCCAGTGCCATGTCGATTCAGGACCCGCGCGAACGTCCGCCGGAGCGTCAGCAGGCCGCCGATCAAGCCCACGCGCAGTGGAAAGACGTGGACTCGGACTTCGCCGGGCTGGTTAATCTGTGGCGTGGTTTTGAAGAACAACGCCAGGCCTTGACCGCCAGCCCGCTGCGTAACTGGTGCCGCAAGAATTTTCTGAATTACCTGCGCCTGCGCGAGTGGCGCGACTCCCATCGTCAGTTGAGCCTGATCTGTCGCGACATGCAGCTGAGCCTCAACAAAGAACCGGCGGATTACCCGAAACTGCACAAAGCCGTGCTGTCCGGATTGCTCAGCCAGATCGGCCAGAAAGCCGATGAAGGCGATTACCTCGGTGCCCGTCAGCGGCGCTTCTGGATTCACCCGTCGTCGGGCCTTGGCAAGAAGCGTCCGCAATGGCTGATGACCGCCGAACTGGTGGAAACCACCAAACTCTACGCGCGGATGGTCGCCAAGATCGACGCCGACTGGATCGAGCCGCTGGCCGGGCACCTGATCAAGAAAAACCACTTCGAACCCCATTGGGAGAAGAAGCGCGGTCAGGTCGTGGCCTTCGAGCAAATCACCCTGTTCGGGCTGATCGTAGTCGGGCGCCGGCCGGTGCATTACGGGCCGATCGACCCGGTGGTGTCCCGTGAGTTTTTTATTCGCGAAGGTCTGGTGCGCGGCGAGATTCAATCCAAGGCCAAGTGTTTGTCTGCCAATGCACAGTTGTTGGAACAGCTCGACGAACTGGAAGCCAAGGCGCGCCGCCGCGACATCCTCGCGGACGAAGAAACCTTGTTCGCCTTCTACGATGCGCGACTGCCAGCAGAGATCCACCAGACCGCGACCTTCGACAGTTGGTACCGGGTCAACAGTCAGAAAGACCCACAGCTGCTGATCATGCGCGAAGAAGACGTGCTGGCTCGCGAAGCCAGTGAAGTCACCGCCGCGCATTACCCGGACACCCTGCACATCGGTGATCTGGAACTGGCGCTGAGTTATCACTTTGAACCCAACCATCCTCGCGACGGCGTGACCTTGCGCGTGCCGGCACCGCTGTTGCCGATGCTGCCGCCGGAACGACTGGAATGGCTGGTGCCGGGCGTCATCGAGGCCAAGTGCATTGCGTTGGTGCGCAACCTGCCCAAGGCCCTGCGCAAGAATTTCGTGCCGGTGCCGGACTTCGTCAAAGCCGCGTTGCAGCGCATCACGTTTGCCGAGGGCTCGTTGCCTCTGGCGCTGGGCCGTGAGTTATTGCGCATGACCGGTGCGCGGGTCAGCGATGAGGCGTGGGCCGAAGCGTCGCAACAGGTCGACAGTCATTTGCGGATGAACCTGGAAATCGTCGACGGTCAGGGCAAGTTCCTCGGCGAAGGCCGTGACCTGGCCGAGCTGACCGCACGCTTTGCCGAGGCGAGCCAGGCTGCGTTGGCTGTACCGCAAACGGCGAAGAGCCAACAACCGGTGGAGCCGAAAGTCTTTGCCGCCGTGGCCGAGAAAACCCAGCAGAAAATCGCCGGGCTATCGATGACGGTGTATCCGGCGCTGGTGGAAGAGGGCGGCACAGTCAAGGAAGGTCGATTCTCGACCCCGGCCGAAGCCGAGTTCCAGCATCGCCGGGCCTTGCAGCGCTTGCTGATGCAGCAATTGGCGGAACCGGCGAAGTTCCTGCGCGGCAAGTTGCCGGGGCTGACCGAGTTGGGCCTGATGTATCGCGACATGGGGCGAGTCGACAGCCTGGTGGAAGACATTCTGCTGGCCAGTCTCGACAGCTGCATTCTCGAGGGCGAAGACCCATTGCCACGCGATGGCGCCGGGCTGGCGTCGCTGGCCGAGCGCAAACGTGGCGGCTGGACCGAGCACGCCGAACGGCTGGCGAAGCTGACGCTGGAGATTCTCAAGCTCTGGCACGGCCTGCAAAAACGCTTCAAGGGCAAGATCGACCTGGCGCAAGCCGTGGCCTTGAACGACATCAAGCAGCAGCTCAGCCATCTGGTGTATCCGGGGTTCGTGCGGGAAACCCCGATGCCGTGGCTCAAGGAACTGCCGCGTTACCTCAAGGCTGTCGAGCAACGTTTCGAAAAACTCGGCGCTCAGGTGCAGAAAGACCGGGTCTGGAGCGGCGAATTGTCCGGCCTCTGGGCCCAATACCAGACCCGCGCCAACAAACACGCCCAGGAAGGCAAACGCGATCCGCAGCTGGAACTCTATCGCTGGTGGCTGGAGGAATACCGGGTCTCGCTGTTCGCGCAGCAATTGGGGACCAAGGTGCCGATCTCCGACAAGCGCCTGAACAAGCAATGGAGCCAGGTCGAGCCGTAAACACGATCCCCTTGATCGCCTGCGGTCTACTGTAGGAGCTGCCGAAGGCTGCGATCTTTTGATCTTCTGGTGTCGCGGCAAAGAAAGATCAAAAGATCGCAGCCTTCGGCAGCTCCTACCCGGTATCGCATTACATCGCGCCTTCGCAAAAGGCGCCAAAAGCCAGCGTTTATGGCAAACTTCGCGCCTATAAACGCCAGTCCCGCGGTTTTGAGCCTTCACGGGCCCGGGCGGATCGGAATAAAGCGATGCCAGGTTTGCGTCCGGAGCCTGGAATAGACCCTTTGTGTGTTGGTACGTCGGTGCCAGCGCTTTCTGCCTGAACGGATTAGAGAAACGACCATGCATAACGTCGTCATCAGCGGCACCGGCCTGTACACACCGGCCAACAGCATTTCCAACGAAGAGCTGGTGCAGTCTTTCAACGCTTACGTCGCGCAGTTCAACGCCGACAACGCCGACGCCATCGCGCGCGGCGAAGTCGAGGCATTGACCGAATCCAGCGCAGCGTTTATCGAAAAAGCCTCCGGCATCAAAAGCCGCTTTGTCATGGACAAGGACGGCATCCTCGACCCGCAACGCATGGCACCACGCTTGCCCGAGCGCTCGAATGACGAGTGGTCGGTGCTTTGCCAGATGGCCATCGGCGCGGCCGAGCAAGCCTTGCAGCGCGCCGGCAAGACCGCCGCTGACATCGACGGTGTGATCGTCGCTTGCTCCAACCTGCAACGCGCCTATCCGGCCATCGCCATCGAAGTCCAGGAAGCGCTGGGCATCCAGGGTTTCGGTTTCGACATGAACGTCGCCTGTTCCTCGGCGACCTTCGGCATCCAGGCGGCGGCCAACAGCGTGCAACTGGGCCAGGCCCGGGCGATCCTGATGGTCAACCCGGAAGTCTGCACCGGTCACCTGAATTTCCGCGACCGCGACAGCCACTTCATCTTCGGCGACGCCGCCACGGCGGTGATCATCGAGCGTGCGGATCTGGCGACGTCCAAGTACCAGTTCGACGTGGTCAGCACCAAACTGCTGACCAAGTTCTCCAACAACATCCGCAACAACTTCGGGTTCCTCAACCGCGCTGCGGAAGAGGGCATCGGTGCCCCCGACAAGCTGTTCGTCCAGGAAGGCCGCAAGGTGTTCCGCGATGTCTGCCCGATGGTCGCCGAGCTGATCGCCACGCACCTGGAAGAAAACCAGCTCAACGTCAGCGACGTGAAGCGCTTCTGGCTGCACCAGGCCAACCTCAGCATGAACCACTTGATCGTCAAGAAGCTGCTGGGCCGCGAAGCCACCGAAGAAGAAGCCCCGGTGATTCTCGACACCTATGCCAACACCAGTTCTGCCGGTTCGATCATTTCGTTTCACAAGAATCAGGACGATCTGGTCAGCGGTTCGCTGGCGGTACTCAGCTCGTTCGGCGCCGGTTACTCGATTGGCAGCGTGATTCTGCGCAAGCGCTGATGCTTGTGTGGTGAGGGCTTGCCCTAATGCCAGTCAGTTGAGCCGTAATGCAATCTGTAGCAGCTGCCGAAGGCTGCGTTCGGCTGCGTAGCAGTCGTAAAATCAGAAACTGCGGTACGTCAGGCAGGCCGCGTTAGCCAGATCACGACTGCTTCGCAGCCTTCGGCAGCTGCTACAAGAAGTGCGTAGCTGCTGAAATGGCGCTCCAACGGTGGGCAAGCCCCCTCGTCACAATATCGGTAGTTCTGAAACGAGGTTTGCATGGCCGCAGCTGACGACACCCTATTGCTCGAACGCCTGCTGGCGGGCGAGCAGAGGGCTTTCAAGGAACTGGTCAGCACTTACCAGAGCGCCATGCGCGCGGTGGCCTATGCCATCGTCGGCAACCGACACGTCGACGAGGTGGTACAGGATGCCTGGCTGTCGGTGGTGCGCAATCTCGGCGGGTTCGAGGGGCGTTCGAGCCTCAAGACCTGGCTGCTGACCATCACCGCCAACTCGGCCAAGAGCCGCTACAAGCAAAACCGCCGGGAAGTGCTGCTCGATGACCTGCCGTCGCCTCACGGCACCCTCGATGACGATCGTTTTTCATCGACTGATGGACATTGGCTGGTGGCGCCGTACGCCTGGCATCAGGACACGCCAGAGGCCCTGTTGACCGAAAACGAGCTGCGCGAATGTCTGGAGCACACGCTGCTCAGCCTGTCGGAACTGCAAAGCAGTGTTTTGCTGTTGCGTGAGCGACAGGGGTTGGAGCTGGAGGAGATCTGTAATCTTCTGGAGATCTCGCTCTCCAATGTTCGTGTGCTGCTGCATCGGGCACGGTTGAAGGTCTTTGCGACCGTGGAGCATTTTGAGGAAACCGGCGAATGTTGACCTGCAAGGAACAAGTGGCGCGCTCCAGTGATTATCTCGATGGCCAGTTGAGTTTTCGAGAGCGACTGATGGTGCGGCATCATTTGATGTTTTGCCCCAATTGCCGACGGTTCATTCGGCAGATGCGGTTGATGCAGGCCACCTTGAAGGTGATGCCCGAGCCACCTGTAGCTGATCTGGATGCGCTGGCTGAACGGCTTGCCAACGAACATCTGAAGAACAAACCGTAGTTTCCCCGCGCGTAATACCCCCTTCAGCCGCTCTAACTTGCGGCTTGCAGCTCATCCCTTGACGCTGCTTTTCTGTTATTTCGATTCGAAGTAAAAAAGTTCCCCTGTCATAAAATCTTTATCTATCAGCAACCCGGCTGAAATACCCCGCCTCCAAGATTCCCTCCCAACACAAGCGGGCCAGACCCGCGTGTTTCCAAGCTACAGACCACCAATTAGGGGAACTCTTCGATGATCCGTAAGCACTTCGCCGGTTTTGCCGCCAGCGCATTGGCCATGGCAGTAACCGCCCAGGCTTTCGCTGGCACCGTCACCACTGACGGCGCCGATATCGTAGTCAAAACCAAGGGCGGCCTCGAAGTCGCCACCACCGATAAAGAATTCAGCTTCAAACTCGGCGGTCGCTTGCAGGCTGACTACAGCCAGTTCGATGGTGTCTACACCCGAAACGGCGATACCGCCGACGCTGCCTACATCCGTCGTGGCTTCCTGGAGCTGTCTGGTGTGCTGTACACGGATTGGGCTTACACCATCAACTACGACTTCTCCCACAACAGCGGTGATTCCGACAACGGTTACTTCGACGAAGCGTCGTTGGCCTACAACGGCTTCAAACCGGTCTCGATCAAAGTCGGTCGTTTCGACCCGGACTTCGGCCTGGAAAAAGCCACCAGCTCCAAGTGGGTCACTGCGCCAGAACGCAACATGGCGTACGACATGGTCGATTGGGCGAACAGCCACCAGAATGGTCTGGGCCTGCAAGCCTCCAGTACCTTCGCTGATTCGTTCTACGCTTCCGCCGGCGTGTTCAGCAAAGACACCGACGATACCGATGGCAACAGCGTTAAACAGGCCAACGGGCGTTTTGTCTTCGCGCCGATGCATGACGCCGGCAACGTGCTGCACTTCGGTGTGAACGTGGCTTCCCGTGATGTCTCCGACACGGCGTTCGACTCGCGTTATCGCACCCGCATGGGCATGCGTGGCGTTGAAACCCTCGGCGGCAACGATGCTGGCACCAACGGCAACCGTCCGGTGCTGGGCGGCAGTTCCTCGTCGCCGGCCGGCTCCTATGACCGTGACGACGCTTACGGCCTGGAAGCCGCATTCGCCATGGGTCCGGCCTCGATCCAGGGTGAATACGTCGCCCGCAAGACCAAAGCCGATGCCAGCAACCTTGAAGACATCAAGGGTCACGGTTTCTACGTTCAGGGTGCCTACACCCTCACCGGCGAAGCCCGTGGCTATAAAGTCGGCAAGTTCGACGCGATCAAGCCAGCCAACAAATCCATCGGCGCCTGGGAGCTGTTCTATCGTTACGACAGCCTGACCGTCGAAGACGACAACATCACCACCGCCAGCCTGACCCGCGATGTCGGCGATGCCGAAGCCCAAGTGCATACCCTGGGCGTCAACTGGTACGCCAACGAAGCGGTGAAAATCACCGGCGCCTACCTCAAGGCCAAGACGGACAACGTGACCAATGCCACTGCGGCCAGCGGCACGACGCCTGCCCGTCGCACCGGTGATGACAGCGGTGACGGCTTCGTGGTCCGCGCTCAATACGTGTTCTAAATTGCAGTAAACGCTGTAAGAGCTCTTTCTTCATCCGTTAAAGCTCCTCTCGTTTAACCCCGCTTCGGCGGGGTTTTTTTTGTTTCGGGTTAGGCAATCAGATAAGCGATACTCCTCCCATCTGTAGAAGATGATGGTCGGGGATACTGATGCCGCTGCAACGTCTGGAAAGTCTGTCCGAAATCGCGCCGCACACCTGGGACGCGCTGGTGCCGGAAACTCAGCCGTTTCTGCGTCATGCCTTTCTGAGTGCGCTGGAAGACAGCGCCAGCCTCGGCCCGCATTCCGGCTGGCAGCCCGAGCATCTGTTGCATGTTGAAGGCGATCGCCTGATCGCCGCACTGCCCAGTTACCGCAAATGGCATTCCTACGGCGAGTACGTGTTCGACCATGCCTGGGCCGAAGCCTGTGAGCGTGCCGGCATCGACTACTACCCCAAGCTGTTGACGGCGGTGCCGTTCAGCCCGGTCAGCGGGCCGCGATTGCTGGCGGCGACGATCGAGGACGGTTTCGAACTCCTACAGAGCCTGCCGGGTTATCTGGAGATCGAAAAACTCTCCAGCGCCCACATCAACTTCACCGATCCATTCACCGACGCGGCATTGGCCGAACAACCTGGCTGGTTGCAGCGCATTGGCTGTCAGTATCACTGGCAGAATCGCGGTTATCGGGATTTTCAGGACTTCCTCGACGCCCTAAGTTCGCGCAAGCGCAAGCAAATGCGCAAGGAGCGTGAGCAAGTGGCGGGGCAGGGCATTGACTTCGAATGGCTGGAAGGACGGCAATTGGATCAGGCGCAATGGGACTTTGTGTATGCCTGCTACGCCAATACCTACGCGGTGCGTCGGCAAACGCCGTATCTGACCCGGGAATTTTTCAGTCTATTGGCCGAGCGCATGCCGGAATCGATTCGTGTGGTGCTGGCTAAACAAGGCTCACGACCGGTGGCCATGGCCTTCAGTCTGGTCGGGGGCGACAGCTTTTACGGTCGTTACTGGGGTTGCCTCGCGGAGTTCGATCGCCTGCATTTCGAGACTTGTTTCTATCAAGGCATGGATTACGCGATTGCCAACGGCTTCCAGCGTTTCGACGCCGGCGCTCAGGGCGAGCACAAGTTGATTCGTGGCTTTGAACCGGTGATCACCCATTCCTGGCATTACCTGCGCCACCCGGGCTTGAAGTCGGCGGTGAAAGACTTCCTTGAGCGCGAACGTGTCGGGGTCATGGGGTATGCGGAAGAAGCGAAAACCGCCTTGCCTTACCGGCAAGGCTGATCTTCGCGTTATGTCCCTTGTCAGCTGTCTTCTTTACCCAACCAGCGATACATCACACCGCCGATGACCGCACCCAGAATCGGCGCCAGCCAGAACAGCCACAGTTGTTGAATCGCCCAACCGCCGACAATCAGTGCCGGGCCCGTACTGCGGGCCGGGTTGACCGAGGTGTTGGTGACCGGAATCGAGATCAGGTGGATCAGGGTCAGCGCCAGGCCGATGGCGATGGGCGCCAGCCCGGCCGGCGCGCGTTTATCGGTGGAGCCGAGAATGATCAGGATGAACATGGCGGTCATCACCAGTTCACTGACAAACCCCGCCGCCATCGAGTAGCCGCCGGGCGAGTGTTCGCCGTAGCCATTGGACGCAAGGCCGCTGGCCAGTTCGAAGCCGGGTTTGCCGCTGGCGATGAAGTACAGCAGAGCCGCTGCGATGATCCCGCCAATCACTTGGGCGATGATATAGGCGGGCAGTTCTTTGGCGGGGAATCGTCCGCCGACGACCAGCCCGACCGAAACCGCAGGGTTGAGATGGCAACCCGAAATGTGGCCGATAGCGAAGGCCATCGTCAGTACCGTCAAACCGAATGCCAGGGACACCCCCAGCAAACCGATCCCCACGTTTGGAAACGCCGCCGCCAGGACCGCACTGCCGCACCCCCCTAACACCAGCCAGAACGTCCCCACCAATTCTGTAGCCGAACGTTTGAACAAAGACATAGCGAGTTTCCCTGTCGAGATAACACTGTCGTTGTGCATCCAGCAGATGGACTACTCCAGAACCTTTGCTGAGTACAGCAGGGTTTGAATGAAATTCCAGTGACCATAAAAACCGCCGGAGCCCGTGTCTAAAGGGTTGTGGCGGTTATCGCAGGTCTAATGTGGGAGCGGGGGGGGGGGGGGGGGGGGGGGGGGGGGGGGGGGGGGGGGGGGGGGGGGGGGGGGGGGGGG